>JALZDV010000354.1 GCA_030862345.1 Actinomycetota bacterium
CCTCCCGTACAGCGGCCAGATGCTGCAACCGAGCCAGCACCGCGGCAATGTAGTCGGCCTCGTCCTTGCTTCCGGCGCGAAGCGGTTCGACGCAGAGCTGGGTCACCAAGCTGATCAGGATCGGATCGTCGAGGCAGGCAGACACCGCGTCGGCCCAAGCGGGGCCGCTGGCCGGAGCGGTCCCGGCCCCGCCGGTGTCGGCGATGGCGATCCGCAGGAGCCGGTAGGCCTCTTGCGTGTAGGCCGCCGGGCCCACGGCGTCGAAGACCGGTCCGGCGACGGCGGGGTGCTGCAGTGCGGACTTGAGTGCTTCCCGCTCGACCATCGAGGCAGTTCCGTCGTCGGGTCGCGACACCCGGCGAGCCGTCGGGCGTGCAGGCGCCGTGGCCCCTCCCTCATCCACATCGTTTACAGCCGCTGAGGACGAGGGAGCCGCGCCGTGGGGGGGCGGGCGAGCGTTGTCGGCGCGGTCGGAGGAGTCCCGCCGAGTCTCGCCGGCATTGGTGCCCTGCCCCTGCTTCCCCGCGCGACGAACCTCGGAGATTACCGATTCCACGTCCATCCCGAGCAGGCCGGCGAGCACCCGGGCGTACTCCGGACGCAGTCCGCGATCCTTGATGTGGGCCACCATCGGGGCGGTCCGCCGCAACGCCGTGACCCGACCCTCGGCGGTCTCCAGGTCATAACGCGCCACCGTCGCGCGCAGGACGAAGGCCACGAGCGGTACGCGCCGGGCGATCAGGTCACGGACGGCCTCGTCCCCGCGGTCCTGGCGTAACTGGCACGGATCGCGACCCTCCGGTTCGATCGCCACGAACGTCTGGGCGACGAAGCGCTGGTCCTCACCGAACATCTTCAACGCCGCGGCCTGACCGGCCGCGTCACCGTCGAAGGTATAGATCACTTCGCCGCGCAACTCGTCCTGATCCATCAGGAGCCGACGCAGTA
Source organism: Actinomycetota bacterium (assembly GCA_030862345.1). Classification (GTDB taxonomy): domain Bacteria; phylum Actinomycetota; class Actinomycetes; order Mycobacteriales; family Geodermatophilaceae; genus JACCQS01. The sequence goes on from JALZDV010000354.1 coordinate 949, forward strand.
CGCCGATGTGCTCGATTCCGAAGGCCGTACCGCAACTCGCGATCGCGGTGGGGATGCCGGCCAGATGACAGGCCATCACGTCGGTATAACCCTCGACGACGACGGCTTGGTGCCGCTTGGCGATGTCGCCCTTGGCGCGTTCGATGCCGTACAGGACGTGGCTCTTCTTGTAGAGGGGCGAGTCTGGTGTGTTGAGGTATTTCGGCCCGTTGTCCTCATCAAAGACCTTGCGGGCACCGAAGCCGATAACGTCACCGGTGATGTCCTTGATCGGCCAGAGCAGGCGGCGATGAAAACGGTCGATGAGGCGACCCTGCGAGGACTGTTTGGCCAAGCCGGCGAGAGCCAACTCGGCTTCGGCGAAGCCCTTTTCGCGTAGGACGCGCGTCAATGCGTCCCAGCTACCCGGCGCGAAGCCGCAGCCGAACTGCTCGGCGACCTCTCGGTCGAAGCCGCGTTCGGTGAGGAACTCTCTGGCCCGCAGCGCCTCCGGAGTGGCCAACTGTTCGGCGTAGAAGGCCGCGGCGAGTTTGTTGGCCTCGAGCAGCCGGCCGCGCTGTCCGGCCGGGGCACTGGGCCGGCCTGGCCCGGAACCGGTGTCCTCGTACCGCAACTGGATGCCCGCACGAGTGGCCAGGCGCTCGACGGACTCGGTGAAGGACAGGTGCTCGACCTGCTCTACGAACCGGATCACGTCACCTCCTGCCCCGCACCCGAAGCAGTAGAAAAGTCCTCGCTGAGGGGTGACCTGGAACGACGGGGACTTCTCGTCGTGGAAGGGGCACAGGCCTTTCAAGCTTCCGCCGCCGGCGCGGCGCAGTTGGAGGTGTTCGCTGACGATCTCGTCAATGGCCGACCGCTCCCGTACCAGAGCGATGTCCTCGTTGCGGATCCTCACGGTGATCGACCCGCGAGTCCGCGCTCATGTGCGGTCATGAACACCTGCTTGTCTGTGACCTTGCCGATCTCGAGGATGTCCGTCTCCCAGCTAGTTGATCCCTGGTGCTCCGGTCGTGCTGGAACCGGTGAGCCGATAGAACAGGTAGGCCGCTGTCTCGCGTGCTATGTACCGGAACTGCGTGGATCGAGTCTGCACCGCCGGCCCCTGACGGGTAGGTGAGCTCGAGGCAACGATGCCGGCGTCGGTGGCCATCCGGGTTGCCCGCAGCGCGTGCCAGGGGTCGGTGACCAGCACGGCCGTGGACAGTCCCTGCTCAACGAAGAGTGCGGCCACGGCCCGCAGACTCTTCAACGTGTCGGTCCCGTCCGGAATGGCCCGCATCGCCTCCTCCGGCACGCCTTCGTCGGCCAGCCACAACAGCCCCGCCTCGGCCTCGGTGTAGGAGTCCCCCTCCTGCCGGCCACCCACCGTGATGATCATCGGTGCCACGCCGGCGTTATACAGATCCAGCGCGTGATCCAGGCGGGCCTCGAAGATGGGCGAGGGCCGTCCGTTGTACTGCGCCGAGCCAAGGACGACGATCGCGTCGGAGGCCGGACGCTCGTCTTGGCGTGCGGTCCACCAGATGTTCACCGCCGTCGCGCCCACGATCAGGCCGACAGCCACCACGAAGGCAGCGACCACCCTTCCGACAATGCCGATCACACCATTATGGGTACCACGGGACGCCGGCGCGGCTACTGACAATAGGGAGCTACCGGCAAGACAGTGCGGCTCGGCCGGCCTCCAGCCGGGCCACCGGGATCCTGAACGGGGAGCAGGAGACGTAATCGAGCCCGACCTCGTGGAAGAAGTGCACCGAGTCGGGGTCCCCGCCGTGCTCGCCGCACACGCCCAAGTGCAGATCGGGCTTGGCCGCGCGCCCCTCCTGCACCGCGATCCGGATCAGCCGCCCGATTCCCTCGGTGTCCAGCGACTCGAACGGGGATACGCCGAAGATGCCCTTCTCCAAGTAGGTCGAGAAGAAGGATGCCTCAACATCGTCACGCGAGAAGCCCCAGCCCATCTGGGTCAGGTCATTGGTCCCGAAGGAGAAAAACTCGGCGGCGCCGGCGATGTCGCCCGCGGTGAGCGCAGCGCGAGGGACCTCGATCATCGTGCCGATGAGTGCCGGTACGTCGACCCCCTCGGCGTGTGCCACCTCGGCCAAGACGGCTTCGGTCTCCTCGCGAATGGCCTCGAGTTCCTGCACGGCACCGACCAACGGGATCATGATCTCCGGTCGCGGGTCCCCACCGGCCTTCCTACGTTCGGCCGCCGCCTCGGCGATCGCGCGGACCTGCATCTTGAACAGGCCGGGAATGGCCAGCCCCAGCCGCACGCCGCGCAGGCCCAGCATCGGGTTGGACTCGTGCAGCCGGCGTACCTCGGTGAGCAGGCGCGCGGCCTTCTCGTCGGGCTCCCCCCGCTCCTCGGCCAGCGCTACGGCCACGGACAGGTCGGTGATGTCGGGCAGGAACTCGTGCAGTGGCGGGTCGATCAGCCGTACGGTCACCGGCAGACCGTCCATCGCCTCCAAGATCCCGACGAAGTCCGCGCGCTGTAACGGTTCCAGGGCGTCGAGGGCGTGCTGCCGCTCGTCGTCGGTGTCGGCCAGGATGAGCTCCTCGACCAGCTGACGGCGGTCGCCGAGGAACATGTGCTCGGTCCGGCACAGCCCGATCCCCTGCGCGCCGAAGCGCCGCGCCCGCTGCGAGTCCTCCGGGGTGTCGGAGTTGGCGCGCACCTTGAGTCGGCGTACCTCGTCGGTGTGAGCCATGAAGCGGTGCACCGCTTTCACGAGATCACCGGCGTCCTGCGCCTCGGGGTGCAAGCTGCCCTCGAAGTACTGCACGACCGCAGAGGGCGAGACCGGCACCTCGCCGAGGTAGACAGCCCCGGACGTACCGTCGATGGAAACGACGTCGCCCTCGTTGACCACGATGTCGCCCGGAGCGGTGAACCTGTTGCCCTTCAGGTCCACCTGCAACGCGTCGGCGCCGCACACGCAGGTCTTGCCCATTCCGCGGGCCACCACTGCAGCGTGCGATGTCTTACCTCCGCGTGAGGTCAAGATGCCTTGGGCGGCAATCATTCCGGCGAGGTCGTCGGGGTTGGTCTCCCGCCGTACCAGGATGACCTTCTCACCCTGCTCGGCCATCTCGACGGCTCGGTCAGAGGAGAACACGACCTTGCCGACGGCGGCGCCGGGTGAGGCGTTCATGCCCTTCGCGATCTGCTGCTTGTCCGCGTCGTCGTCGAACTTGGGGAACATCAGCTGCATCAGCTGGGCACCGGTGACCCGCTGCAGGGCTTCGTCGAGGTCGATCATGCCCTCGTCGACGAGTTGGTTGGCGACGACGAACGCAGCACCGGCCGTACGCTTCCCGATCCGGGTCTGCAGCATCCACAGCTTGTTGCGCTCGACGGTGAACTCGATGTCGCACAGGTCGCGGTAGTGACCCTCCAGCTTGGCCATGATGGTCATCAGCTCGTCGTAAGCAGGCTTGTCGATCTTCTCTAGGTCGGTCAGCGGCAACGTGTTTCGTACCCCAGCGACGACGTCCTCGCCCTGGGCGTTCTGCAGGTAGTCGCCGTAGACGCCCTGCTCACCACTGCCCGGATCACGGGTAAAGGCGACGCCGGTACCCGAATCCGAACCGAGGTTGCCGAAGACCATCGAGCAGATGTTGACAGCTGTGCCGAGGTCGGCGGGGATACGTTCCTGGCGACGGTAGAGGATCGCGCGGTCCGCGTTCCACGAGTTGAACACGGCTTCCACGGCGAGATCCATCTGCTCACGTGGGTCGGTCGGGAACTCCCGCCCGGCCTGGTCGCTTACGACGCCCTTGAAGTGCTCGACGAGCCTCTGCAGATCTCCGGCATCCAGATCCAGGTCGTTGTCGGTGCCCTTGGCCTTCTTTGCCTCGTCGATGGCGTCCTCGAAATGGTCCCCGTCGATACCGAGGACCGTCTTGCCGAACATCTGAATCAGCCGCCGGTAGGAGTCCCAAGCGAACCGGTCCGACCCCGATTGCTTGGCCAGACCCTGTACCGACTCGTCGTTCAGCCCGACGTTCAGGACGGTCTCCATCATCCCGGGCATCGAGAACTTGGCGCCGGAGCGCACCGAGACCAGTAGCGGGTCGGTGGGGTCGCCGAGCTTCTTGCCCATTGTGTCCTCGAGGGCCTTGAGGTGCTCGCTCACCTCGTCGGAGAGGTCCTTGGGCGCGGTGCCGCTGTCGAGGAAGACCTTGCAGGCTTCGGTCGTGATGATGAATCCGGGCGGTACGGGCAGTCCGAGGTTGGTCATCTCGGCGAGGTTGGCCCCCTTGCCACCGAGCAGGTCCTTCAGGTCCTTGTTGCCCTCGGCGAAGTCGTACACATACTTCTCACTCACCCGGACTGCCTCCTGTGCGCTCACTCGGTCCTACCTGGTGGACAGTCTCCCCAGCCAGGTGCATGGCACGCCAGCGGGGTACCGCTTCGGTCTTCGGCTCACCCGCCCGAGATGTCCAGTTCGGCACCCTCGGGTACGGCGATGCTGTCCCGGTCCTCCAGCCAGCCGTACGGCAGCGCCACCTTCCGCGCGCTCGTGGACCGGCCACGTGGCGTACCCAGAATGTGCGTCGGGAAGGACTGGTCGGCGATCCCGGCGAGCAGTTCCTCGAGCTCGTCGAGTGAGCCGACCAGCGACAGAGCGCGGCGGGTTTCGCCGCCCACGGCGAAGCCTTTGAGGTACCAGGCGATGTGCTTACGGAAGTCCCGGATGCCGCGATCCCGCGCATGCGGGTCGGCTCGGTCGGCGTGCAGAGCTCCGTACTCGTCCAGGAGCAGGCTCGCGTGTCGACGCATCGTGGCGGCGACGGCGGACAGTGGTGGCAGCTTCCGAGCGGGATCGCCGTCGAAGGCGCTGGCCAGATCGGCGAACAACCATGGCCGGCCGAGACAGCCGCGACCTATGACGACCCCGGCGCAGCCGGTCTGCTCGACCATCCGAAGCGCGTCGTCGGCCTCCCAGATGTCGCCGTTGCCGAGTACCGGGATGTCGAGCAGCTCGACGAGATCGGCGATAGCAGCCCAATTCGCCTCTCCGGCATAGAGCTGGGCAGCCGTACGGCCGTGCAGCGCAACGCTGGCCAGCCCCTCGTCCTGGGCGATCTGGCCGGCGTCGCGATAAGTGATGTGCCCGTCGTCGATGCCGATTCGCATCTTCATCGTGATCGGGACCCGGCCCTCGGCGGCCGCCATTGCCGCCCGCAGGATGCTGCGCAGCAGCTCTCGACGCCACGGGATCGCGGCACCGCCGCCCCTTCTGGTGACCTTGGGCACCGGGCATCCGAAATTCAGGTCGATATGGTCGGCTCGGTTCTCCTCCACGATCAGTCCTACCGCACGGCCGACGGTGACCGGGTCGACGCCGTACAACTGGATGCTGCGGGGGTACTCGTCGTCGGCGAAGCGGATCATGCGCATCGTCTTGGGATTGCGGGCGACCAGCGCGGTGGCTGTGATCATCTCGCAGACGTACAGCCCGGCGCCGTGTTCGCGGCACAGCGTGCGGAAAGCCGGGTTCGTGATGCCGGCCATCGGGGCGAGCTCGACCGGCGGCCACACCGCGTGTGGACCGACCTTGAGCGCGTCGAGACCCGGTAGATTCCCCATTGGGGACGATTATCCGCCTCCCCCGATCGACTCAGGGGCACCCTGGTACGAACCTAACGTTGCAAACTTCCCCTCATGGGGCAGCTCCGATCGGAAAAGCCTCGTTTCGGGCAACACTGACAAACCACAAGGAGTGCTCATGACCAGTCCCGATCAGCCGGCACCAGGCCAGGACACCGACGAGAGCGGCCTGGACTCCGGCCCGGTCGAGGGATCCGGCGAGTCCGGGGACGTTGATCCCCGCGATCCGATGGAGGACGCGTCGTCAATGTCACCAGCCAGTGGAGACAGCGGACTGCCGGACCCCCCCGAACCCCCCGACTGATCCCCAACCGGAACCGACTCAGGGGCACCTTGCGACGTACCTAGCGTCACAAACTTCCCCTGATCGCTAGTGAGGATGTGCTCGCGGGCGCCCCAGATCCACAGGGCTCGGCGCTGTCCACATCCGGCCGGTTCGATCGAGAATGCCGGGTGACACGGGCACCCTCGGTTCGTGCCTCGACGAGCTCCTTATGACCGATTCGCCGTTGACCAACTGGTCGCCCTTCGCGACGGAGTCGTCACGCGGCGAGACCTTCTGGCGCTGGGCATGCCGTCCAGCACACTGCAGGCACGGACCCGACCGGGCGGGCCCTGGAAGCGGCTGATGCCTGGCGTCATTCTCGCTAACAGCGGCACACCGATGCTCCAGCAGCGACTTCAAGCCGCCCTGGTCTACGGCGGTGAGGGCGCGATGCTCACCGGTATTTGCGCGCTGGTGCGCGCGGGGGCTCGATACGTACCCGTGGCCTATGACCTACACGTGTTAGTACCCCACGATCGCCGACGCTTGAGCACCGACGCCGTCATAGTCGAACGCAGTCGCAGGCTGCCGCAACCCTCTGACTTCGGCGGTCTCCCCTGTACGCCCGTCGCGAGGGCATCCATCGATGCAACGCGGCGAATGCGTGATCCTCGAGCAGTTCGGGCGCTGATCGCCGAGGTCGTGCAACGTGGCTGGGCGTCGGTGCGCGAACTTGCCCACGAAATCCGCGATGCGCAGATCCGCGGCACGGCCCTACCGCGCGGCGTCATCCGGGAGGTCTCGGCAGGAATCCGATCGGTGGTCGAGGCCGAGGTTCGTGACGTGTTGCGCCATGCGGGAATCTCGGAGCCGGCGTGGAACAGAGATCTCTACGACGAACATGGGAAGTGGCTCGCCAGGCCTGACGCAGTCTGGCTCGATGTCGGTGTCGTCTTGGAGATCGACTCCTTGGAGTGGCACCTGTCGCCGTCTGCCTACAAACGCACCCAAGAACGGCACCGCCGGATGACTGCGGCCGGGCTGCTGGTCATCCATGTCACTCCGGGAACGGTCCGACGAGAACTGGACCGCTTCCTGGCCGACGTCCGGACCACCTTGAGCGCGGGGGCGGCTCGATCCGCCCCGCGACTGCGCCTCCAGCCGGCCGCCTGAGTCGAACGGTCACCATCAGGGGAGGATTACTACGAACCTAACGTCGCAAGGGTCCCCTGAGTCGGGAAGAAACCCGGGCTCAGATGCCTAGCAGGCGGGTGGCCAGGTAGCCCTCGACGGCATCCAGGCCGATCCGATCCTGGGCCATCGTGTCCCGCCCCCGCACGGTCACCGCCTGATCCTCGAGCGTGTCGAAGTCCACGGTCAGGCAGTACGGCGTGCCGATCTCGTCCTGTCGCCGATAGCGCCGCCCGATCGCCCCGGCGTCGTCGAAGTCGACGTTCCAGTGCCGCCGCAGCATAGCCGCGAGATCGCGGGCCTTGGGTGAGAGGTCGGCATTGCGGGACAACGGGAGCACCGCTGCTTTGACCGGAGCCAGCCGAGGATCCAGGCGCAAGACCGTCCGCTTGTCCACCCCGCCCTTCGCATTGGGCGCCTCGTCCTCGGTGTAGGCCTCGACGAGAAAAGCCATCAGGGATCGGGTCAGTCCGGCCGCGGGTTCGATGACGTACGGCGTCCACCGCCGGCTGGCGGCCTGGTCGAAGTAGGACAGGTCGACCCCGGAGTGCTCGGAGTGGGTCTTGAGGTCGAAATCCGTGCGGTTCGCGACCCCCTCCAACTCGCCCCACTCGGAGCCGGCGAAGCCGAACCGGTACTCGATGTCGACCGTGCGCGTCGAGTAGTGCGAGAGCTTCTCCTTCGGATGTTCGTAGTGGCGCAGGTTGTCCCGAGCGATGCCGAGGTCGACGTACCAGGAGGTGCGCTCGTCGATCCAGTACTGGTGCCATTCCTCGTCCGTGCCGGGCTCGACGAAGAACTCCATCTCCATCTGCTCGAACTCCCGGGTACGGAAGACGAAGTTGCCCGGCGTGATCTCGTTGCGAAAGGCCTTCCCGATCTGACCGATCCCGAACGGCGGCCTCTTGCGCGCAGCCGACATCACGTTGGCGAAGTTGACGAAGATGCCTTGGGCGGTCTCCGGACGGAGGTAGTGCAGGCCGGACTGATCCTCGATCACGCCGAGGTAGGTCTTGAGCATCATGTTGAACTCGCGGGGTTCGGTCCACGCCCCTCGCGTTCCGCAGTTAGGACAAGTGATCTCGGCCAGCCCGCGCTCCGGTGGGCGGCCCTTCCTCTCCTCGAACTCCTCGATCATGTGGTCGGCTCGGAAGCGCTTGTGGCAGCTCTGGCACTCGGTCAGCGGGTCGGTGAAGGCGTTCACATGGCCAGAGGCAACCCAGGTCTGGCGTGGCAGGATCACCGAGGAGTCCAGCCCCACGATGTCGTCGCGACCGGTGACCATCGACTTCCACCACTGGCGCTTGATGTTCTCCTTGAGCTCCACACCCAGCGGTCCGTAGTCCCACGCCGACCGGGTGCCGCCGTAGATCTCTCCCGACGGGAATACGAAACCCCGGCGTTTGGCCAGATTGACGATCAGATCGAGAGTGGAAGAGGAGGACGTGGCCACGTGTGGGTCTCCATCCGGCTGGCGGTCGGCGGGTGAGTTTCGAGGGTAGCCGTACGCGCGAACGGCGACTCATCGGCCGAGAACCGGTGAGCCGCCGTTTGCGTAGGACGGGAGGAATTGGCTAGCGACTACGGACTTGCGGTCATCTCAGACGGAGTCGTATCCGCAGATCGTGAGGTCCAGATCCTCATCAAGCACCTGAACCTCGAGGACCACAGTCCCGACGTCGGTATCCAGGTCGAAGGTCACGATGTCACGATCAGTTTCACCGGGAGAGGAGGCCACCGCTGTGGTCTGACCGCCGCTGACGGTGGAGGCCCCCAGCTCCAGGAAGAAGTCGTCGGCCAGCTCCTGACCGGTGGCGAAACCATCGCCATCGCTTGGGTCCTGACCGTCGACGCACAACGTGGCCAGAGCGGCGTCGTAGTCGCCATCGACCATCAACTGCACGAAGGCGATGGCGAAGTCCTCGGACTCGGCGAAGTTCGGTTCGTTCCCAGTCGGTGATCCGGTGTCCTCAGTGGTCTCGGTGTCCTCGGTCGGGTCGGCGGTGTCGTCCGTGGCGGCGGTGGATTCCGCGGTCTGTGTTGTCGAGGCGGTGGCGACCGCGGTCGGCGAGTCATCGTCCTTGAGGAGGAAGTAGAGACCGATCCCACCGGCCACCAGTAGGAGCACCAAGCCACCGATGATGAACGGCAGCGGGCTCTTCTTCGACGGTGGTGCCCCGTACGGCGACCCCGGGCCTGCGCCGTAGGGCGGCTGCCCTCCGGGAGGAGGACCGCCGTAGCCCCCACCGGGACCGGGTTGGCCGAAGGCCTGGGTCGGCTGCCCGAAGGCCTGGGTCGGCTGGTCATAGTGAGGCGGCACATTCCCGGTCGAGGGCTGGCCGTAGCCGGGCTGAGAGCCGGAGACCGGTTGTCCCCATCCCGATTGCGAACCGCCCGAGCCCGGCTGCCCGCCGTAGGGCGGCTGCCCGCCGTAGGGCGGCTGCCCTCCCTGCGGCGGCTGCCCTCCCTGCGGTGGCTGCCCTCCCTGGGGTGGCTGCCGTCCCTGGGGTGGCTGTCCGCCGAAAGGTGGCTGACCACCGTAGGGCGGCTGGTTTCCATACGGGGGCTGGCTCATTGGGTTCCTTCCGTCCTGCGTGAACCGCGAGCAATGCCGACGTGTGAGCCGGCCGTGCGCGCGAAGTAGATCACGGCTGAATGTATCTCCCGCGGAGGGGAGCCGGGCGACTTGCGGTCATCGGGTGGCGCTGCCCGACTGCCCGTTGGCGATGGCCGGTAGGAAGTCCACGGCCGGGTCATCGGATCCGGTGTAGTTGGTTCCGGCAGGGTCCGACGCATCAGGCGCCGCTGGATCGTACGAGCGGTCGGACTGCGGTGCTGGTCGCCAGCCGGCAAGGGAGGAGCCGTAGGTGGGATGCGCCATCGCTTCCCCTCCGTAGTCGGCGTCCTCAGCCGGTACTGAGAACCAGTTCGTAGGCACCCGGCTCATCCAGGACGCGGATGAAAACTGGGTAGCCGCTGGTCTTCACGGCATGAGACGACATCGCTCGGCGGTAGGTTCCGACGCTGTTCCACTCGCTTAACAGCATCCATACATCGGGTTCGTCGAGACAGCGCCCCGCTCGGGCGTACCTAAATCCGGGCTGCGTCGCGAGGACGTCGATGAGCTCGGACAGCTCGGCAGTCACTCGCTCATCGGCGCTGCCGAGGGCACGCAACCTGTGCACTGCGAGCACCGCAGCCTCCTGTGGTAGTGGGCCAGGTGAGAGCCTGTGCCCATGTCGAGTTCCTCCGGACGGGATCGCCTCGAGCGGGGCAGCCTCCCGGTTCTGCTGGCCCTTCGCAGGGTCCCGCAGTGGACGATGTTCCTCGCCGTCCTCGGCTGTGTGGTCGGGGGCCTGCTGCTGGCCGGTCCGCCGGCAGCGGCGCTGCTGGGCGCCGTGTCCGGCTTTCTCGCATGGCTGCTCGCGTTGGCCTGGCCCCGGTTGTCCGCGGCCCAACGGCTGCTGCGCGGATTGACTGTCGTCCTGGTGGCCGGGTCTGCGATCTGGCGGCTGTTCACCTGATCCAGGTGCTGCGGGATCAGGCCGAACCGAAGCGGCGCTGCCGGCCGGCGTAGGACTCACACGCCTGCCACAGATGTCGTCGGTCGAAGTCCGGCCAGAGAGTGTCGGCGAACTCGAGCTCGGCG
>JALZDV010000384.1 GCA_030862345.1 Actinomycetota bacterium
GGGTCGTACCAGGATGACAGGGCATCTCCGACTGCATAACCGGGCTCCCACCGGACGTCCGCACCGCCCGGACCGGACAACTCGGTGATGGTTGCGTGCCAGCCCTCTCCTGGCACCGCGGTTGCCCGTATCGAGCAGCCCACGGCCGCCGGAAAACCGGATACCCCGGCCGGCGGTGAGACGTCCTCGGCGAGGGCGAGGGCTGCCAGCAGAAGGTCGCGTCCCGCACGCAGTTCGACAAGCCCGAGTTGTTCGGGCACACCGCCTCGGATCGCCACCGGAGCGCCGTCGGGTCCGAACGCAACTGATACCAGCCCTCGCCAGCCCAGGTCGAGGACGACCTCCGACAGCGAGGCCAGCAGCTGCGCCGATGAAGGAAGGCCCTCGACGTCCACTCCGCTCGGCTCGTGCGCGCTGGTCCAGCACAGGTTCGCGCCGGCGGCGCGGGTCTGGCGGACCACCAGCCCGTCGATCCGGAATCCGTCGGCCACCCCGACCACCCAGCCGACTGACTGTGCCCCGACGGCCATCTCAGCTCCCCACGCACCCTGCTGGACCGCGTAGAGAGCTTCGGGGTCGGCCCCGAGCCAGAGCAGACCGGCCTCGAGGCTGGCTCGAGCCAACTCCGGCGATCCGGCCAGGGTTGCGTGAACGGGCAGGACTGCGTGTGCCCCGCTCACCTGCGCCGCTTCGATCAACGCCCCGTCGTCCAAGTACGAGGACTGCGGTGGTGGCGGTCCCAACAGGACCGATTCGTCGGCCGATCGGACATGCAGGGAATTCCGGTCGGCTTCTGAGTACACCGCTACCACCTTGCAGCCGGCCTGCCGGCACGACCTGATCGCCCGGACAGCCATCGCGCCGCGACCAGCGACCAGAACGACCTCGGGCACTAAGCCCTCATCGGTAGGAGGCCACCATTCCGCATGCGGGCGCGATTCCGCTCACCGGCTGTCGGCTTCGGCAACCACAGACCTCAGATGCAGCAGAACTCGCTCCTTGAGCCCGTCCGGCGCCTGATCACCGCCGCACTTGCGCGCCACGAGTTGCTTGATCTGCTTCTCGATACCGAACTGCTGCAGACAGGGCCCGCACTCCTCGAGATGCTCGGCGATCAGATGCCGTCGTGGCTCGTCACATTCGGCGTCGAGGAAGAGGAAGATCTCGTTGAGTACCTCCGAGCACGGCAGGTCGTGGTGATTCCCGCAGCTCATGCTTGCTCGCCTCCAGTGCCGGACCGAACCATGCCCCGATCGGTGGCGTAGGAGGCCAGCATCTTCTGCAGGCCCCTGCGACCACGATGCAATCTAGACATCACCGTCCCGATCGGCGTGCCCATGATCTCGGCAATCTCCTTGTAGGAGAAGCCTTCCACGTCCGCGAGGTACACGGCCAGGCGGAAGTCCTCAGGCAGGGCCTGCAGCGCTTCCTTCACATCGCTGTCAGGGAGCCGGTCCAGGGCCTCCATCTCGGCCGATCGCAGGCCCGTTGACGTGTGCTGCTCGGCCGCGTACAGCTGCCAGTCCTCAACCTGCTCGACGGAGTTCTGCTGCGGCTGGCGCTGCTTCTTGCGATAGGTGTTGATGTAGGCGTTGGTCAGGATCCGGTACAACCAAGCCTTGAGATTCGTCCCCTCCGAGAACTGATGGAAGGCGCCATAGGCCTTCGCGAAGGTCTCCTGGACGAGGTCTTCGGCATCAGCTGGATTGCGGGTCATCCGCAGGGCCGCGGGATAGAGCTGATCGAGGAAGGGTAGGGCATCCCGCTCGAAGCGGGCGTTGCGTTCTGCCCGGGTTTCCTCGGTCACCGACGATCCTCTCCTGGACGCGCCGAAGGGCGGGAAGCCCCGGCGCGACGAGGATACGCGGCCAGCGCGAGCCCGCCCGGGCGGACGGTTGGTTCGTGGCGAAGAGCGCATCGGCTTTGCAGTGCTGAGACGGTTCACGCTTCCAGCAACACCACCGGCTAGGCACTGATTCCGGCCTACCCGGCGATCGTGCGGTCAGCTTCGCGCGGAGTCCTGGCCCATCTGAGCCTCCACGATCGTGACCGCCACCTGGGCGAGCAGCCGGTCGTCTGCATCTGCAAGGTCGAGCCCGGTGATCGACTCGATCCGTTGAGCTCGGTAGGCCACGGTATTGGGATGCACCCGCAGCACCCGGGCGCTGCGCTTGGGACTGCTCTGGTTACGGAGGTATACCGACAGCGTCGTCACCAGATCAGTCCCGTGCGCTGCGTCGTAGCTGATCAGGTAACCCAGGACCTCCTCGGCGAAGCGCCACAGCTGCGCCATGTCCCCGATCCGCAGCAACAGCCGATAGATCCCCAAGTCGTGGTAGTCGATCAGTTCCCCGCTCCGGCCCAGCCGCAGCCCCAGGTCGACCGCCTGTACCGCCTGGCTGTAGCCCACCGGGGCGAGTTCGGGTCGGTGCACAGGCTCGCTGAGCCCGCCCGTCAGGGACCCGCCAGCGGACAGTCCGTTCCAGATCTCTTGCCAACTCGGGGCGCAGTCCTGCGGGATCGTCCCCGCGACGCTGCGCTGATCGCGTTCCGGGACGATGGCCACGGCACCGAATTCCCGTGCGCTCACCCTGGCCTCAGGAAGTCGTAGGGCAAGTGTTGCCAGGATCTCCCCCGCGTCATGATCATCCGCTCCGAGCAGCCCGGGGTTGTCTCGTCGGATCACGCAGACCCGAAAGCCTCTCGAGTCCACCAGGCCAAGGGACCTGGCCTTGTCCCGAGCGTCATGCGCATCGAGGAAATGTCCCGATACCAATGCGTCCACGACCGTCGCCAGGTATCGCAGCCCCAGCTCGGTGCTGGTCCGCTCATGGGCCAGGGTCAGGGCGAACAGAGTTGCGGCATAGGTGGCGGTCAGCAGATCCACGTCGTCCGGATGGGAGTCGTCCGGTTCCGCCAGGACGAGTAGGTAACCCAGGGTGTTCTCGCCGATGACTATCGGCGTCACCAGACAACCCTGCGCCAGCGAGGACCCCGGTACGGACGGGACGCGCAGCGGCCGTCGCTGCGCCTCGAGGGCACCGAGCAATCGCTCGACACTCGGATCGGCGCGGTCCCATTCCGGGAACGGCGTTGCGTCGTCTCCGCCTGCGCGGGCACGCGTCCGGAACGCCGGATCCAGCAGGACGATCCGCTTGCCGACCAGCTCGGCGAATACCCGGGTGAGTTCAGCCGGGTCCACGCCTTTGAGCGCGGTGTCGGCAAGTTGATCGCATACGGCGATGGTTCGCCGATAGACGGAGTTCTGCCGAGACAGTCCAGTGAGGACGTCGGCCAGTTCCGGTGGCCGATCGGCAGGCTGCGAGCGGGAACGTGCCCGGGTCACGACCGGCTCCCCAGCACGACGAGCCGATGCAACAGATCAACTGCTGCGTGCTGTGATTCGCGAGGAACATGGACAAGCACTCCGCAGAGCAGGCCGCGCAATTTCTCGATCAACTCCAGAGAAGTCTCGATCACCTCGCCGGGTTGCGCTCCGAGACCGCGCACGGCACCCAGCGCGGTGGCGGCTGCCGCGATCGCCGGCACCTCGTTGCGCAGTCGTTCCAGCGCACGGAAACTCTCGACGGGCGCGATCGAGGCGATCACCGGAAGGTCAACGCCCCGCGACTGTAGAGCGGCGAGCAGCAGGCCTGCCTCGTCGGCATCGAAGATCGGATCGGTGATGAGGAAGTGGGCGCCGGCCTGTGCCTTGGCCTCGGCTCGATCGACCTCCCGTTCCAGATCAGCAGCCGCGGCACTGATCGACGCCCCGATCACGAATCCGGTGTGTTCGCGGGTAGCGACGCCTCGATAGTCCAGGCCCTCATTGAGACCTCGAAGTGCCGCGATGAGCCGGACAGAGTCCACTTCCCAGGGCTGCGCGGCATCCGGATAGTCGCCGGCGACCCGGGGGGAGCCGGTGCGGCAGACCACCATCCGGAGCCCGAGGGCGTGAGCACCGAGCAGGTCGGCCTGCAACGCCGGCAGTGTTCGATCGGCGGTTTCGGCGGGGAGCAGCACCTCTGCCCCGACCCGTTCCTGCAGGACCACTGCGGCCGCGACTGGCCCCACCCGAGTTGCCGGCGGGGCCGGCTCGGTGATCGCCAGAACGCCGGCCCCTGCCGCGTTCAGGGCACGCGCCTGCTCGACGAATCCCGCCACGTCCGGACCCTGGGGTGCACCGAGTCCGGCGATGATCACGAAACCGGCGTCGGCAGGCCAGCACGGCGGTGGTCGGGAGACGGCCCTCGGACTCGACAGGTGGACTACCGGTGGTGTGCTCGCCGGGAACGAGGGCAGGGACCGGCGAACCGGCACCAGGCCGCCAACCCGCTTTGCGATCTCCCGGGTGTGCGCCGGAGTCGTGCCGCAGCAACCTCCCACGATCGAGGCCCCGTTACCGATGAACTCCGCGGCTGCCGCCGCAAAGTACGCGGTGTTGTGCACATAGCGCACCTGACGTCCGAGGCGCTGCGGCGTACCGGCATTCGGCTGCACCGAAACGGGCAGCCGCGAGGTCGCGGCCAGTTCGGCGATCACATCCTGAAGCGCGGCCGGGCCCACCGTGCAGTTCGCGCCGATGGCGGCCAGATCCATCCGGTCCAGCACGGCGACCACAGCCGCCGGCTCCTCGCCGCGCAGGGTTCCACCGTCGTCGCCGAAGGTCAGTTGCGCGATGATCGGCAGGTCGGTTTCCTGGAGTGCGACCTCGATTGCCTGTACCAGCGAGTCCAGGTCACCGAAGGTCTCCAGCATCAGCAGGTCGACCCAGTCGGCCAGTGCCGACATCTGCTCCCGCAGCACCTCGGCGCGCATCTGTCGGGGGACCCGGCTGATCGCTGTCGCGCTGTTGGCCGGACCCACCGAGCCCGCGACCAGGACCGTACGGTCGCTGTGCCGTGCTGCTTCTCGAGCCAGCCGGGCTCCGGCGATGTTGAGCTCGACGACGCTGTCCTCCAGCCCGACCCGGGACAACCGCAACCGGTTCCCGTCGAAGGTGTTCGTCTGGATGATGTCGGCGCCGGCCGAGACGTAGGCGGCGTGCAGGTCGGTGACCAGCCCCGGCCGGGTGACGTTCAGTTCGCACAACGATCGATCCAAGGGGACCCCGGTGGAATGCAACATCGTGCCCATTGCGCCGTCACAGACCACGATCTGCTCGGTGAAACGGCGGCTCAATGTGGCGCGCGAGTCACCGGAGAGCATCCTGCACCCCTCCTGGCAGCCGAGCGCCGGCAAAGCCCGCCGAGCCGTTGCCCGCATGTTGCCGCAAGGCTACGCTCCGAGTTCCCTGAGACAGACCGGTCTACATAAGGAGCACGCCGAGATGACCGATTACGACCCGAGAACTGCCACCGGAATCCCCACCGAGCCCGTGGGTTCGCTCCCCCGCCCGGCCAAGCTGCAGGAAGCCTACGCCGGCTACGACGCCGGTACGACCAGCAAGGAGGAACTCGAGGCTCTCCAGGAAGAAGCCGTTCAGGACAGCCTCGATCGAGGGGCCGCCACCGGCGCACCGATCATCTCCGACGGGGAACAGCGCTGGTCAAGCTTCGCGACGTACCCCATCACCGACACGCTGGCCGGTACCGGGCTGGTGGACACGCTGTCCGGCGAGGGTGGTCAGTTCTTCGCCATCTTCGCCGATGGGCACGGCAGGCAGCTCCCTCGGCTGACCCACGGTCCCTTCAAATACAAGCATTACGCCGCGGAAACCCTGCAGAAGTCGCTGGGAATGACCGACAAGCCACTGAAGCAGGCGGTCATCGCGCCCTCCATGCTAGCCCTGCTCTACCCACTCAAGGACGAGATCGCCGACTACTCCCGTGAGCAGTTCGAGGCCGATGTCTGCGACGAGACAGAGCGGGACATCCGCCAGGCGTTCGAGGCCGGTGCCGCGCGGGTTTCGATCGACTTCACCGAGGGTCGGCTGGCCACCCGCGCCGATCCCCGTAATCCATGGACCGGCGCAGGACTACTGCCGCACTTCATCGAGCTGAACAACAATGTCCTCAGCCGCTTCTCCGCCGAGGAGCGGGCCAGGATCGGCATCCACACCTGCCCCGGTGGTGACCGGGACTCGGTGCACAGCGCCGACGTCCCTTACAACGACCTGTTGCCCAGCATGTTCAAGATCAATGCCGGGTACTTCCTGATCCAGCTGGCCAGCGAGCGCGACAAGCCCACCGTGCACAAGAGCATCGGAGACAATCTCCGGGACGACGCCGATGGCGTGACCCAGATGGCCTACATCGGTGTGATCAACCCCGGGAACCCGCGCGTCGAGTCGGCCGAGGAGGTGTGTGATCACTTGGTCGCGGCGGCCAAATACATCGACAAGCAGCAGCTGGGTTCGACCGACGACTGCGGGTTCTCACCGTTCAGCATCGACGAGAAGCCCAACCACGGTTCACCGGACTACGCGCGCGAGGTGGCGTTCCAGAAGATCACGAACCGGGTCAAGGGAACCCAGATGGCGGCCGAGAAGCTGGGCGTCTCCTGACCTCTCGTCCCGCGCCGACTGGCTACGCCGCCGGGGTGTCCATCTCGATGCCCCGGTGGCGCAGAAGTAGGGCCCCCATCTCCTTGGCCCGTAGCGCGGCCTCGGCGTCACCTTCCAATGCCGAGATGATCGAGCCCTTCATCAGGATGTGCCACTGACGGGCAAAGGAGTCGGTGTCTTCGACTCCGGCCTCGGCGGCGAGCCCGCGCAGGAATCCCCGGATGTTCTCCAGGTTGGCCACCGTGGCCACCCGTACCGGGTCGGTCAGGTCGGTGTGCTCAAGCAGGACCTGGATGAACGTACACCCCTCGAACTCTTCGGTATGGAACCAGTCGCTGAAGACATCGAAGATCGCCAGCAGTTGCTTGGCTGGCTGGCTCTCGCGTCGGACGACCTCCGCGCCGAGCCACTCCCGGGTCCACAGCTGTTCACGCCGTTCCAAAAAAGCCAGGACAAGATCCTGTTTGGAGGGAAAGTGCCGATAGAGAGTCATCTTGGCCACGGCTGCCCTGGCCACCACCGCATCCACACCAACGGTTCGGGTGCCGCTGCGACTGAATAGCTCATAGGCGGCACGCATGGTTCGCTCACGACCGCCGTCGCCGACGCGCGGCCGGGCTGTAACACGTGTATTCGTTGTCATGCCGTCACCAACTGTTTCAGTCCCTTGGACATCGACGTTTCACCGCGGACAGGTTGCACCCGACCACACGAGTGTCGCAGACACCGTTTTGTATGACCCCTCAGCGGCCCGGCAAACCCGTAGCTGCCCGGGTCCCGTCCCGGCGGTGAGCAGGCGAATCGCCAGCCGGGGGATTCATGCAGCGCTGGAGTGATGGGTGAACTCGAGCCCGTCAGCAACGCGATCGATGAGGTTGAAGAAGAAACCCACGCAGCTGGCCTCGGTGATCGCCGCATCGGTGAGGCCGCTGGCTCGCAGCCTATGGCAGGCCGGCTGCGCTATGCAGCACATCAGCGAGGTCAGTGCTCTCCCAACTGAAGTTGGCATCGTTGCGGCCGAAGTGTCCGTAGGCCGACGTGGCGCTGTAGATCGGCCGATGCAGCTTCAGGTAGTCGCGGAAGGCGGCCGGGCGGAAGTCGAAGTGCTTGTCGACCAGCTCCCGGATCACGCCCTTAGGGACCTTCTCCGTTCCAAACGTCTCCACCAGCAGCGACAACGGGCGGGCCACGCCGATCGCATAGGCAACCTGCACCTCCGCGCGGTCGGCGAGCCCCGCGGCCACGATGTTCTTGGCTACATAACGGGCAGCGTAGGCCGCGGATCGGTCCACCTTCGACGGATCCTTGCCGGAGAAGGCGCCGCCGCCGTGCCGGGCGAAGCCGCCGTAGGTGTCGACGATGATCTTGCGTCCGGTGAGACCGGCATCCCCTACTGGGCCGCCGATGACGAACCGGCCGGTGGGGTTCACGTAGAAGTTCGCTCGCAAGCTCTCCGCGTCGTAGAGCTCGGCCGGAATCACTGGAACGACGACCTCGTTCCACAGCTCATCAGCCAGGTTGGCCTCGGAGTCCTCGTCGTGCTGGGTGGAGATCAAGACCTTCTCGACCGAGACCGGTACGCCGTCCACGTATCGCACGGTGACCTGGGTCTTTCCGTCTGGCCGCAGGTGCGGGAGGACGCCGCTCTTGCGAACATGGGCGAGTTGGCGAGCGAGTCGGTGGGCCAGCGCGATCGGCATCGGCATGAGTTCCGGGGTCTCGTTCGTGGCGTAGCCGAACATCATCCCCTGGTCACCGGCACCAACTGAGTCCAGCGTGTCGGTGCTTGCCTCGGCGCGAGTCTCCTGCGCAGAGTCGACGCCCTGGGCGATGTCCGGGGACTGCCGGTCCACGGCGACCAACACCGCGACATGGTCCGGGTCGAAGCCGCACCCGGCTGTGTAGCCGATCCGGCGCACCGTGTCGCGCACGATGTCGGTGTACGGAAGTTGTCCGGACGTGGTGATCTCACCGGCGATCACGACCATCCCGGTGGTCACCATCGTCTCGCACGCCACCCGCGAGTAGGGGTCGAGCTCCAGCGCCGCATCCAGGATGGCGTCGGAGATGGCGTCGGCCATTTTGTCCGGATGGCCCTCCGTCACCGATTCGGACGTGAACATGAAATCGTTGTCAGGCTGCGCCATGGTCTAGCTCTCCTCGTTCGCGGTGCTCGGCTGGCTTGAGGGTGATCCGGCCAGTTCTCGACGTACGCCGGCGGCGCCGGTGACCATCGCCCGGAGCTTTGCCCGCGCCACGGTGGCCGGCAGGTGCCGCAATCCGCAGTCCGGGTTGATGATGAGCCGCTCGGCTGGCACGACGTCCAGGGCCCTGCGGATGCGGCCGGCCACGACGTCGGGAATCTCGACGTCCTCGCTCTTCACGTCGACCACGCCCAAGCCCAGCCGACGCTCCCATGGGTATCGGGCGAACAAGGAGAGATCCTCGTACCCTTTGCGGGCGAACTCCAGGACCAGGGTGCCGACCTCGGCGTCCAGGACCGCCGGGAAGAGGAAGTCGTAGTGGCCCTCCCAGGAGGGCCTGGCATGACGGTTGCCGTAACAGACGTGCAGTGCCCAGTCGGCATCGACGGCCTTGGTCACCAGATTGATCGCATCGATGGCCAGTCCCACGTCGTCGGGGTAGCCGGCCAGGAACGGCTCGTCGATCTGCAGCCGGGTCGCTCCGGCCGAAACCAGCTTACGAGCCTCGGCGTTCAGCGCGTACGCGAGTGAACGGACGAGCTCACCCTGGTCGCGATAGGCGGAGTTCCGGATCCGGCGCGACAGTGAGAACGGCCCGGTGAAGGAGAACTTGATCGGCCGCTCGGTCTGGCTGCGGGTGAAGACGAAGTCCTCGACGAGCCCCAGTTCCGAGGACTCCTGCCGGGTCGAGGACAGCGGCTCGGGCACCTCTGCCTCGAAGTAATCGTAGTAATAGGACTTGGCGGGGTTCAGGATCGACACCCCCGGGATCCGGGCGAGAAGATAGTCGATGTCGTTGTCGCGCCGAAGCTCTCCGTCGGAGACGACATCGATGCCGGCCTGCTCCTGGTCCTTGATCGCCGCCTTGATGGCGACGTCGTGGATCTCGTTGAGATGCGCCGAGCTGATCCGATGCAGATAGAAGTCGGTCTTGAGGCGCTCCAACCACTCCGGCACCGAGTACGAACCGACCACCGAGGTAGGCAGCAGTGGCAGATGTGTCTTCGCCGCCTGATTGGTCATCCCCGACATGTCAGTCCCGGACCTGCGCGGTGAGCGTGACGATGTTGGTTCCGGTGCGATGGGCGAACGGGGCGTAGCCGACGTCGAAACCCTTGCGCCGCCCGATGTGCTGCAGCAGCGGACCGTTCACCCAGTTGACGATCGATCCGTCGTACTTGCCTGGCCCGAGGAAGCCGGTGCGGTACTGATGTGGATCGGTGACGAAGATGTCGTGGCATTGCAGCCGGCCGTACGGATGCAGCAGCGGGAGGGTGTCGACGAAACTGGCGATCGCCCCGTTGCTGACCTGCATCCGCACGTCGCCGTGCCGCTCCAACATCGGGCGGAGCATCTCCCCGTTGACTCCCGGCGCGATCTGATAGAGATCCAGACCGGTCATGGGCACGTAGCGCTCCTCGAGCTTGACCGCGTCCCAGACCGCCATCCAGAAAGCGGACGCGCGCGCGACTTCGGGGAACTGGGCCGAGAGCGCGTCGACGAGGAGCTCGGGACCCAGCGACAGCAGCTTATGAATTGCACTGACCAGCGAGCCAAGTTCGATCCCGAAGTCTGCCGCGATCCGGTATGCGGCCTCCTTCGGCAGGTACGCCCGGATCTCGGCGTTGTAGGTATGCCCACCGATCTGCGCGACGTCCTCGGTCGGCAGATTGTCGTAGACGTTCGAGATGTAGACGAGGAAGACCTTGTAGCGCAGGAACCCCAGGGCGGTCATCGGGGTGGTGGCATCCAACGGGAAGGAACTCACGTGGGAGGCATGATCGGCCACATTCTTCCGGGCCAGCTCGAGGACATGCTCGGAGTAGTCACACATCATGTAGTGCAGCCTGCGGTAGTACTCCGTGCCGTGCTCGGCATCCAGTCTGGCGAATTCGTCGAGCCAAGTCTTGGCCTGATTTCCGTTGCCGACGCCGAGCTCGATGACGTAGAGCTCATCCGGCAGTGAATTCTGCGCTGCCAGGTCATCCCAGACCATGAACATTTCCTGGATCAGTTCGTGAACGCCGGCAATGTTGCGGGCATCGCTTGCCCCGCCCGGCAAGGCCTGCTCGTACAACCGTCCGGTCGCCTTCTCCCAGACCCCGAGGAAGCGCCAGTACAGCGCGTTGAACTCCCAGATCTTGCTGGTGGTGCCCTGCGCCCAGTCCTCCAGGTAGACCCGACCCAAGGCGTCCGGGTCACCCCGATTGGCCAGGACGTCGCGGACGATGTCGACAAGATCCGCGTCCGCACACCGGCGGAGGTCGACTGCGATCTCGAGCTTGTCCTCGTCGGACTGGTCACCTCCGCCGTTGTGGTTGGGTGGAGCCAGGATCGGCCGTACGTCGACGACGTTGCGGAAGTTGTACTTGTACTGCACCCAGTCGCACACCAGACGCACGCGGGACAGATCCAGTGAGTCCTCGCACAGGGCAGCCACGATCGGCGACAGGCATGCGGTGAGATTCACCGCCTGCTCGCCGCGCAACTTCCTTGTGGGCCGGACCTCAACCAGCATCGTTCCGCAATCCTGTGCTGATTGATCCGCTCTCGTTGCCGGCCGTGGCCCTACGCGGCGGAATGCCGGCGCGCTCGAGCAGCTCGGGAACGACCTGTTCCTGGCCGAAGGCCATGACGTGTAGCCCGGCCACGCCCGGCGTCTGGCGCAGCCGCCTGATGATCTCGACGCAGAGCGTCATCCCGAGCTCGGCAACCTGATCGGAGGGAACGCTGCGCAGTCGCCGCACGACGTCGTCGGGAATATGGATTCCGGGGACCTTCGTCTGCATGAACTCCATCGCGCGTACGGTCCGGATCGGTCCGACCCCGGCGAGAATGCCGCAGCGTTGCTCCAGACCTAAGTCGGTGACCTCGCCCATCCACCCGGTGAAGATGTCGAGGTCGAAGACGAACTGGGTCTGGACAAACTCCGCGCCGGCTGCGACCTTCTTGCCCAGCCGCGCTGCCCGGAAGCGCAGCGGGGGCGCGAAAGGGTTCTCAACCGCTCCGATCAACCACTGAGGCGCGGGCCGCACCGGCTTGCCCGACAGCAGCCGTCCCTGATCACGCATCAACGCCGCGGTCCAGATCAGCTGGACGCTGTCCAGGTCGAAGACGGGCATCGCGTCCGGATGATCCCCGAACCTGGGATGGTCGCCGGACAGCATCAGAACGTTGGGGATGCCTACTGCGCCGGCCGAGATCAGATCCGATTGCAGGGCGATCCGGTTGCGGTCGCGAGTGGTCAGCTGCATCACCGGTTCGACGTCGTTGCGCAACGCCAGGACGCTGCCCGCCCAACTCGCCAATCGGGTGTGCGCGCCCTGGTTGTCGGTGATGTTGGCGGCATCCACCCAGTCCCGGAGGAGCGCGGCCTTGGCAGCGATGGCGTCCGCGTCGGCCCCCCGGGGCGGGCCGATCTCCGCGGTGACCGCGAATCGCCCGGACCGCAGAGCGGTTCGCAATTTGCCGGCACCCGGCGCGATCACTTCGCCCCTCTCTCCGCGAGAGGATGGATGTCGGCGAGTACGAGATGGGTCCGGGTCAGCCCGTCATCGGGAGTCCACAGCTCGTCGTCGCGGCCTTGCCAGTAGTTCACCCAGGAACTCTTCCCCCACTCCCGATGATCGATCGGGCGCTGCAGCAAGGTGAGATCGCGGACTCTGCCCTCCTGCTCGGCACGCTCGTAGGCGGTGACCCAAACGCAGCGCTCGTCGGGATAGACCTCACAAGCACCGGTGATCGAGACACCTCCGCAAGGTCCGTTGCGCAGCTGTTTGGGGCAGGTCATCGGACAGGCATAACCTGTCGCCGGCAGCGTGCACTGACCACACATCCGACAGCCGAATGCGCTCGCCTTGACCTTTCGCTCGGCCTTGGTGAACAGCGCGTAGAGGCGCTCGTGACGCTCCAGGAAGCGAGCGAACCAGTGCTTGAGCCGGCTCGGAGTCAGCAGGTGATGCAGCAGGTACATCGAACCTGCCGACCAAGCGGGCCTGGTCGGTCGGGGCCAGGCAGCCCCCTCGAGGGTCGTACTCAGTCCTCTATGGACAGTGGCCGCGCGACAACGACCCGCACTATGCCTCCTGACCCAACGACTGCAATGTGACCCGATCTGGACCGACCTTCATCATCTGCCGACATCGAGAGTCCGGGTAGCCGGACGTACCCACAAATTGCGGACGGCCGAGTTTGTGCGGTCACCACAACGGTACGCCGAGGCGGTTACCCGAAGGGGGTGAGGAGTTGGTCCACCGGCGCGAAGTCGTCGGTGAGGATGAGCGGATCCGAGCCGAGGAAGTCCGCCAGTTCGACGTCGCTGACCACAGACATGGGTGCCGCCCGCTGCAGGAGTCCAGCGCTGATCGCATCCCGATCGATCGGCTGGTCGGAGGCGAGCACGACGATGTTTCCACCCCGGTCACCGATCAACCCTCCGGTCGGGCTGATAACCAGCACATGTTCGAAGACCGCGGCCACGGTCGCGATCTCCGCACGAGCGAAGGCAAGCGGGGCGTGGTCGATGACGTTGAGTGCGTACAGGCCGTCTGCTACCAGGATTCGGTGAACGTCGGTGACGGCCTCGCGAGTCGTCAGGTGCCAGGGCACGGCGACCCCGCCGAAGGCATCCCCGATGACCACGTCGGCTGAGTGGGATCGCGTCACTGCCAAGCTCACCCGTCCGTCGCCGACCGTGACCTGTAGCCCCTCGGCGTCCGGCAGAGCCAATCGTTGGCGGTCGACGGCCACGACGCCCGGATCAAGCTCCACGACCCGGTTGACTCCCCCCGGCCTAGTCTCGAGCAGGTAGCGCGGCAGCGTCATCCCACCGCCGCCGATGTGCACTGCAGACAACGGCGCCCCCGGGGCTGCCTGCACGTCGAGGGCGGCCGCGATGGCGCGGGTGTAGGCGAATTCCAAGTGGGTCGGGTCGTCGAGATCGACGTAGCTGTGCCGCAACGTGTCCAGGATCAACAGCCGACCGCTGTCGCGGTCAGGGTCGGTGTTCACGCTGGCGCAGTGGTAGCGCGTCTCGGTGTCGCAGGACTGCGGTGCCAGGATGCTCAACCCCGCAGCGAGCAGGACCAGACAGAGCAATCCGGCAGTACGTGACGGCGCCATCCCCCGCCGGCGACCCGTCCCAGACCCGCGAGAGACGAGCATCATCGCGATTCCGCCGAGGGCGAGCAGCCCTCCGGTGCTCAGCAATATGACGCTCGTGGGGATCAGGACGACCAGGACGAACCCGGTGAGGAACGTCGCCACGATCGCGCCGAGCGTGCTGATTCCGGACAGCCTGCCGACCACCGTGCCGGTCTCGGAAAGACTTGCCAGCTGCAGCTTGACCACCATCGGCGGAACCGCGGACAGCAGGGCGGCCGGTGCGAACACGGTCACGGCGGCCAGCAACAGCGCGACACTTGCGGCCGCGCTGGGGCCGACCCCCTCCGCGACGAACCGCACGGTCGGGGTGATGAGCAGGACCAGCGCACCGCCGGCCAGCAGTAGCGGTCCGATCAATGCGCGTGGGTTACGGATGTCGGCCACCCGGCCGCCGGCCCACGCGCCGAGCGCGATCGCAGCGAGGGCGAACCCGATGACGGCTGTGTTGGTCTCCAGGGTGATGCCGACGTAGGGCGCGATCAGCCGTAGAGAGGTGATCTCCAGGACGAGGACGGCGGCCGAGGACCCGAAGACCAGGGCAGCAGCGGCGTACGGGGGTAGGGCTCTGGCCCGGGGTGTCGGCTGGCTCATCCTGGGTTGTCGAAGCTTAGTTGCTGGGCCTGCTCCTGATCGGCACGACCGGGATCCAGTCGGGCGATCAACTCAGGTCCGTTGTTCTTGACGTTCCCCACCGCGGCTCCGACGGGTCGTCGTTCCAGCGTGTTCACCAAGTCCAGCGGAGTCGGTTCGAGCAGCCCGGCCGGATCCTGCTCCGCCGGGTCCAGCCAGGCGCCCCAGCGCCGGCGGGGCAGAACGAACGGCATGCGGTGGTGGATCTCGCCCAACGGTCCGACGGCGGGAATGGTGATCACCGTGCAGGTCAGCAGCAGATCTGGCTTGCTGCCCCAGATCTCCCACAGTCCGGCGAAGGCCAGCACCGACCCGTCCTGGGGGGTCATGAAGTAGGGCTGTTTGGCCGCGCCCTTTCCCCCGGTGCCGGTGACCATCCACTCGTACCAGCCATCAGCCGGGATCAGGGCGCGCCTGCGCTCGAAGGCCTTGCGGAATGCCGGCTTGTCGGTCAGCGACTCGACGCGAGCGTTGAACATCTTGGAGCCGATCTTGGCGTCCTTTGCCCAGGACGGCACGAGCCCCCAGTTGACCACGGTCAGCTCGCGGTAGGGCTGGGAGTCGTTTTCCTTGGGCTTTCGCGTCCGAACGGCATAGACCGGGTCGGTAGGAGCCACGTTGTAGTGAGCCGGCATGCGGGGGGTGTCGTCGGCCAGGATCGCCTCGAACTCGACCTCCAGGTCGTCGGGATTGTTGCTCGCCGCATACCGGCCACACATGACGCCAACTCTAGGCGAGCCCGCCGACACCGGTACGGGACACTGATCGTGATGTCCGCTGAGCCGCTCACCTTCACCGGCCCCTGGCCCGCGCCGTACGCAGCCCGGCCGGTCGATGCCCGGGTGTCGGTGCCGGGCTCGAAGTCGATGACCAATCGGGCCCTCGTCCTGGCCGCCATCGCCGACGGGCCCAGCCGGATCGACTCGCCCCTGCGGGCCAGGGACACGACGCTCATGGCAGCAGCACTGCGCGCCATGGGGATCGAGATCACCCAGCACAGCGACGGCTGCTGGATCGTCACTCCGCAGCGCCTGGTCGGTCCGGCAACCATCGACTGTGGGCTGTCCGGAACTGTGCTGCGCTTCGCTCCACCGGTTGCCGCCTTGGCCCACGGGTCGGTCCGGTTCGACGGCGATCCGCGCATCCGCGAAAGACCCAACGGCCCGTTACTGGTCGCGCTGCGCCAACTCGGCGTCGACATAGACGACGGAGGTCGTGGTGCGGCGCCCTTCGTCGTACGCGGAGTTGGACGCCTGACCGGCGGATCAGTGAAAATCGATGCCATCGACTCCTCCCAGTTCATCAGCGGACTGCTCCTTGCCGCAGCCCGGTTCGACAAGGGCGTCGAGGTGATCGCTGACGGCGCCGTGCCCTCGGCGCCATATCTCGGCATGAACGCGGCGATGCTGCGCGAACGTGGCGTACACATCGACGCCGAGCCGGGCCGTTGGGTCGTACGACCTGGCCGCGTGCGGGGGATCGACGCCAGGATCGAGCCGGACCTGAGTAACGCAGCGCCGTTCGCGGCCGCTGCTCTCGTCACGGGTGGGCGGGTGACCATCCCGGGCTGGCCGGAGAGCAGCACCCAGCCCGGTGCTCAGTTGCCCAGTTGGCTCACGGCTATGGGTGCCGACTGCTCGGTCACGGCCGAGGGATTGACGGTCACCGGGGGATCACCGATCCGCGGCCTCGATGCGGATCTGGGTGAATTCTCCGAGATCGTTCCGGTGCTCGCCGCGCTGGCCGTCCTGGCCGATTCGCCGTCCCGCTTCACCGGTGTGGCCCACATCCGCGGTCACGAGACCGATCGGATCACCGCGCTCGCGACCGAGTTGTCGGCCTGTGGCGCGCAGGTCGAGGAACTGCCGGACGGATTGACGATCGGTCCCCGCCCGCTGCACGCTCGGCAGTTCGAGACCTATGACGACCATCGCCTCGTCATGGCTGCCACCGTCCTCGGGCTGGCGGTGGAAGGGATTTCGGTGGCCGGCGCGGCAACCGTGGCCAAGACCATGCCGGACTTCATTCAGCGCTGGGAGGCCATGCTGGGTGTCGGTGCCTCCGGGACCCTGCCCGAGTGAGTTCTCGGCGTCCGTCACACATCGATGGCGAATCCTATGACGAGGACTCGGTCCGGGTCCGGCCTTCGCGGCACGGCTCCCGCGCCCGGACTCGTACGCGCCCGGCCCACCTGAACGCCCGGCTGGGAACAGTGCTGGTCGTGGACCGGGGGCGGTTCCGCTGCTTGGTCGATGGCCAGCCGGTGACCGCCATGCGGGCCAGGGAACTCGGCCGGCGGGCGATCGTCGTGGGCGATCGGGTGCGGATCGTGGGCGACGTCTCCGGCGGCCCGGATGCCCTGGCCCGGATCGTGTCCGTCGAGAAGCGTGCGAGTGAGTTACGCCGTACCGCCGACGACACCGACCCCGCTGAACGAGTCGTCGTAGCCAACGCCGACCAGCTCGTGGTGGTGACCGCGATCGCAGATCCCCCACCGCGCACCGGGTTCATCGACCGGTGTCTGGTGGCCGCTTTCACGGCTGGGTTGGATCCGCTGCTCTGCCTGACCAAGGGTGATCTCGGTGATGCCACGGAACTGTTCCAGACCTATGAGGTGCTGAACGTGCCGGCAATCGTCGTTCGTCGCGACGCCCCGCTGGATGAGCTCGCCGAACGGCTGAGCGGGCGCACCAGTGTCCTGATCGGACACTCCGGGGTCGGCAAGTCGAGTCTCGTTAACCGACTCGTCCCGGATGCCGACCGCGCGATCGGGGAGGTGAGCAAAGTCGGGAAGGGCCGGCACACCTCCTCCTCGGCGATCCTGTTGCCGCTGCCGGGCGGCGGCTCGGTGATCGACACCCCTGGCATTCGGTCCTTTGGCCTGGCTCACGTCAGTCCGGACGACCTGCTGCGCGCATTTGCGGATCTGGCACCTGGCGCAGAGCAATGTCCGCCGGGGTGTGCCCACCAGGACGCCGCCAACGGCTGCGCACTGGACGCCTGGGTCGGCGCGGGGCACGCCGAACCGGAGCGGCTGGAGTCCTACCGGCGACTCGCGGGTGCTCGGCTCGATGATCCGGACGAGTCGGCCTGACCCCCGGCCAGTGCAGTGGCAGGCTTCGCCTGGCCGCTCGGCCGCGCTAACGTTCCGGCGTGGTCGAGCCCTCAGCCGGACCGAGCCCTTACGCGGAGGACCTGCGCCTGGCCCATGTCCTGGCCGATGGTGTCGACTCGATGGCCCTCGAGCGCTTCCGCGCCCAAGACCTGCAGATCTCGACCAAAGCCGACCAGACGCAGGTCACCGATGTCGACCGCGCCGTCGAAGACGCGTTGCGCTCCACCCTGTCCCGGGTACGGCCGCGCGATGCCGTACTGGGTGAGGAGTACGGCGAGTCCGGCCACGGTTCACGCCGCTGGGTGATCGACCCGATAGACGGGACGCACAACTTCGTCCGCGGCGTTCCGGTCTGGGCGGTGCTCATCGCCCTGATGGACGGAGAGGATGCAGTGGTCGGTTTGGTGGCAGCGCCTGGCCTGCAACGGCGCTGGTGGGCGGCGCAGGGCGCCGGTGCCTGGACCGGTCGCAGTCTGAGCGCGGCTTCGAGGTGCGAGGTCTCGAAGGTCTGTTCGTTGCGCGATGCCTTTTTGTCCTACTCCAGTCTGAGCGGCTGGGCCGATCGCTACCAGTTGGAGAACTTCCTCCATCTCACCCGGGCGGTCTCGCGGACCCGCGCCTTCGGCGACTTCTGGTCCTACATGCTCCTCGCCCAGGGTGGCGTCGATATTGCGTGCGAGCCAGAGGTCTCACTATGGGATCTCGCCGCCCCGTCCGTGATCGTGACCGAGGCCGGCGGTCGGTTCACCGATCTGTCCGGAGTGAACGGTCCGGCCGGAGGCAGCGCGGCGGCCACGAACGGACCGCTGCACGACGATGTCCTGGAACTGCTCTCCCGAGACCTGTCCGACGACCTTCTCCGGTCGGCGGACGACGCGGCGCCCGAAGAGTCGACAGACGCCGCAGCCGAGCAGGACTCCAGAGACGCCAGGGATTGACAACACCGCCAGATGGCTACAACATGTAGCCATGGCTATGACCTCTAGCTCGGAACCTTCGGTGCTGCCCCGCGATCGCCGACGGCGCCATCGTGAGCAGACCATTGATGAGGCGCTCGAGCATGCGCTGGCGATCATGACCGAGTACGGGGTCGGTGGACTCACGGTGTCCGAGATGGCCCGCCGCATGGGGATCCGCGGGCCCTCGCTCTACAAATACTTCCCGTCCCTGCAGGCCGTCTACGACCTGGCCTTCGCTCGCGGGACAGCGGCCCAGCAAGAAGCCGTTTGGAAAGTGATCGCGACGTTGCCCCGCGGTGTCGACCGGATCCGCGCCGGCGCCAGGGCCACCGTGGCCTGGGCCGTCGCGAACCCGGCGCTGGCTCAGCTGTTGTTCTGGCGCCCGGTGCCGGGCTTCGAGCCCGCTCCGGAGACCTTCCAGACAAGCGTCAGCGACATGGACGAGCTAGGCGCCGAGTTCACCGAGGCGGTCCGGCTCGGACAGCTGGACCACTCGGCCGACGGCATCGACGCGGTGCGCCTGCTCACCGTCGTACTGAGCGGCCTGATCTCCCAACAGATGGCCAACGAGCCACATGTGCCCTACGACAGCGGCGTGTTCACCCGCCTCACAGACGATGCCATCGAGATGTTCCTTGACCATTACCGACGCCCAGGAGGAGATCGTGCAAACCCTCGATCATGACGAAGTAACGCTGTCCATCAATGCATCGCCCGACGTGGTGTACGCACTCGTGTCGGACGTGACGCGGACTCCGGAGTTCAGCCCGGAGATCATCGACTGCCGTTGGCTCGACGGAGCCACCGGCCCGGCAGTGGGCGCGCGATTTCAGGCGCAGAACAGGACAAGTCCCAGCCGCCCTTCGTGGTCGAACACACCCGTGGTGACCGTCGCGGACCCTGGACGGGAGTTCGCCTTCAGCCGGACCGAGAAATTCGCCGGTACCATCGTATGGCGATACCTGCTCGAGCCCGAGGGAAACCGGACCCGGGTCACCGAGTCCTACACCGTTGTCAAGCCAGTGCGGCGGGTGGGCTGGTTCATCATCGAGAAGGTGTTCGGAAACCTGGACCGCCGCAGCGACCTCCGTTCTGGAATGCAGGAAACGTTGCGCCGGCTAAGCGCAGCCGCTGAGAATGACCACCCGGCAGCGTCTTCGCAGCCGGGGTCGCACAACGCCGTCACTTGATCTCCAGGACTCGTAGCTCGGGGCCCACAGGCAGGGTGAATGTCTCGGCGAGGAAAGCGTTGGTCGGAGCCTGCGTCAGGGATGGCTGATGCACTGCGACGGGTCGGACCC
>JALZDV010000401.1 GCA_030862345.1 Actinomycetota bacterium
CTCCCGTACTGCGGCCGTGGTCATCCACCCGAGTTCTAACTTCCTGGGCCACTACCTCCTTGCCGCGCTGTCGCAGCACGGCGTCGACGTGATCGGTGCGAACACCCGCTACATCGGCAACGACTCGATGTTGACGATGGAGAACTGCGTTCTGGACATCGGCGCGGTCATCGGGCACCTGCGACAGGAGGGGTACGAAAGGGTCGTCCTGATCGGCAACTCGGGTGGCGGCGGCCTGTCCGCGCTCTATCAGAGCCAGGCCGAGCATCCGACGATCACGCACACACCTGCCGGTGATCCGGTGGACATCATCGGGGCAAACCTGTCGCCGGCCGATGCGCTGATCGAACTCATGGCACATCCCGGGCGAGCATTGGTCTACACCGAGTGGCTGGATCCGGCGGTGACCGACGAGTCGGATCCGTTCCGCGACCGTGATTCCACTGTGGACATGTTCGAAACGAGCAACGGTCCGCCGTACAACACCGACTTCCTGAGTCGATACAGGGCCGCTCAGGTGAGCCGCAACCGAACGATCACAGCGTGGGTCCGGGCTGAACTGAAGCGCCTCGAGATGGTCAGCGGCGGCCAGGTGCGCGACCTGCCGTTCGTCGTGCACGGGACGGTGGCCGACCCGCGGTTTCTGGACCTGGGCATCGAGCCCAGCGACCGCGAGCCGGGAACGCTGTGGGGTCCGCCGTACGAAGCGAACCTGTCACCGGCCACCCTGGGCCATCTCACCAGCCTGCGGTCCTGGCTGAGCCAATGGAGCCTCGACGACACGATGTGCAACGGTCCGGTCCAGCTCGCTCAGGTGAGCACTCCGGTCCTCGTGATGTACGGGACCGCTGACCAGGTCTGTTTCCCCTCGTATGCCCAGGCGCTCTACGACGCGGTGCCACACGAGCGGAAAGAGCTTCGTGCCGTCAAGGGGGCTACCCACTACTTCGCGAACCAGCCCGGCCATATCGAGAGCGCCGTGGACATGATTGTGGATTGGTTGCAGCGCAACAACTTGATCGTCTGAGCCACCCTTCGCACACCTGGTCGACAAAGGAGCCTCGACGTGACCGCATCCCTGCATCAGGACTTCGACGGGCTCGAAGTCACCCCGGGCGAGTCCCACATCACCGGACCCTCCAAGCTCTATGACCTGGTCAACGTGATCGCCTTCGGGGGGGCTGCCGACCGAGCGACGCACGTACCGACCGAACTCGGCAGCGTAGGCCCGGTGGTGTTCTGGGAGTCCACCGGAGCCGCCGACGCGCTGCCGTTCTGGAATACCAACTTCTCCTGCGATGTCTACCTCTACCTGGTGCACGGCAGCGTTCGGGTGGAGTTCAAGGAGACCGAAGGCGAGCACACCCATGGCCACTACGTCGCGCGAACCGGTGACCTGTTCAAGCTGCCCAGGGCCATCGCCCACCGCACGTTCTCCGGAGACGGTAAACGGCGGATCAGCCTGGAGATCCTCGAGCGCAATCCACACTGGGCCAGCATCGGAACAGTGCCGATCGTGCCGAACGACTCGTGCGTCGCCGGCGAATTTCGGTTCGAGCTCGAGGGCGAAAGCGTACGCATCAGCTGGCCACAGGGCACTCTCCTGACGCCACGGCACTTCTTTGTCCGGGGTCTGGCTGCTCTGGTCGCCTACGAACTGCATTTGGAGCACAACGAGTTCGACGGTGGTTTCGTCGTCCACGACCTCGGCGACCAGGTGCGGCTCAAGGCCCCCGGCTACTCAGAGACCCTGCCGGGCGCCGAAGTCCTCGCCAGCTTCGCCGGACTGCTGCAGCGTTGGCGTTGACGACTGGAGAAGCGGTGACTGCCGTCGAGAGCGATCAGCGCTCCGCACGCCTGACAAGCTCGAGCGTCTCATCGGTACGCGCCGCACCAATGGACTCCAGAAGATTGATCGACGCCACGTTCGTCGCATCGGCCTCGGCCGAGACGTGCGTGACGCCTCGCTCATGCAGTGGTCCGAAAACGGCTGCGAGCAGGGCACGGGCCAGACCGCGGCGGCGGTATGCAGCGGTGACCCCGATCAGGCCCAGCCGGGAATGCCTGGCAGTGGTCCAGACCCGCGCCAACCCAGCAAACTCCTGGCGGAAATCATCCACGGCCACCAGGTAAGTCAAAGGGTCGAAGTGGCGCTCGTCGAAGGTGTACTCGCGGAACTCCGCGGGGTCGTTGACCCAGCCCTGCGAGCCCGGGACGTCAGCGCGCAGTCTGTCGTCCAGATCACGCAGCTGGGGCTCATCCACCGCATCTGCCGGGATCAGGACGATCCCATCCGGAGGCGATGCGTCGGTGAGTCCGGTGATCGCCGGGTCGACGGGGATCTTGAACACGATTTCGCGACGAGCGATCTCGAAGCCGAACTGTTCCCACCGCCGGAGACCTTCCTCGTCGTCGCCGCTCATGTTCGTGTACAGATCGTGGCGCAAGTCCTCGCGCATCGCGGCCAGCAACGGGGCGTACGCCTCCTCGTCCCAGGCGTCGATGGAGACGAACCAGCGTCGGTTCGGACGGCACGTGCCGTACGCGCTGGCCGTGCGGTGGCCCCTGATGTAGTTCCACGTCGCGGTCCGCGTCGGCCGTACGACGTACCCCTGCGCAGCGCTACTCATGGAGCCACGCTATGACGACGGCAATGACAGCGCGCTCCAAATTTCTTCGCGCGCAACTATGCGACTACAACCGTGCGGTTAGTAGTTGAGCTGCTCCCCGG
>JALZDV010000423.1 GCA_030862345.1 Actinomycetota bacterium
TGATAGTCCTCGAAGCTCGGCCCGATCCGAATGGTCTGGGCAGCCGCAGTCACGACTTCCCTCCGGTGAGACCCGAAACCGCCGGCTCGATCAGGCCCTGCCCCCAGCCGCGCAGGGTCTCGACGGACCGCGAGCCGACGGGATGTGGCACAACGAGAATGGGCAGTCCAGTTGCCCCGAAGCTCTTCGCTTCCGCACGGGCCAGCGCTTCGAAGACCGCTGAGACGATCAGCACGCTTGCAACTGCCTGCCGCTGGGCTTCGACTGCATCGTGGACACTCCACGACGTGCAGGAGCCTCAATCACCGAGGGCGAACAAGGCGCCAGTGACCGACGAGGCAAGCTCCGGAATGTGCGGGCTGGGCCGGGCGGCGTGTGCCTTGCTCCAGGACTGAGTCTGGGCTCCGCGCCGGACGAGATCGGCGCCGATCACGGTGAGGAGATCTACGGCCCCGGGTTTGGCGTTGTCATGTAGGCCGATCAACGCGCCTTGCAGCGACGAAAGCCTCGGCACATCTCCGGATTCTGTTTCGGGTTGCGCCCCTTCGGGACTCAGCACGTCTATCCACGTCATGGGCAGCTCCGACCAATCGAACCACACGACCGCTCGACGGCCGCCAAGCATGATATATTCTATCGCATCGTGGTGACTGCAACCTGACAGACAGGTGATGCCGTGGGTGACGATCAGGCCGACGGCCAGCTGCCGCTCAGCGGCGTTCGGGTCCTGGACCTGACCAGAGTGCTGGCGGGGCCGATGGCGACCTGCATCCTCGGCGACCTCGGTGCCGACGTCATCAAGGTCGAGGAGCCCGACGGCGACCATGTGCGAGGCCTCCCGCCGTTCTATCCAGGCCAGCAGAGCCACTACTTCCTCGCGATCAATCGCAACAAACGCAGCATCGTCGTAGACGTCAAGTCCGATGCCGGCCGCGACCTGATCCTCGACCTGGCTGCGCAGAGCGACGTGGTGGTCGAGAACTTCCGACCAGGGGTGATGAAGCGACTCGGGCTCGACTTCGAGGTCCTCACCCAACGCAAGAGCAACCTGATCCTGTGTTCGATCAGCGGCTTCGGACGCTCCGGGCCACTGCGGGATGCTCCTTCTTTCGACCTCGTCAGTCAGGCCCGAAGCGGGGTCATGAGCATCACCGGCGAACCTGATGGACCGCCGACCAAGCTCGGTCTGCCCCTTGGTGATCTGGGCGGTGGACTCTGGGCAGCCATCGCCATCCTCGCCGCGCTGCACCGCCGGGAGCGTGCGGGCAAGGCCCAGCATGTGGACCTCAGCCTGCTTGACGGTCTGGTCGGGCTACTCGGGTATCTGGGACAACTGGCCTTGATGACCGGAGAGAGTCCTGGCCGGGTGGGCAGCGGCCATCATCACATCGTTCCCTACGGCAGGTTCGAAGCCGCGGATGGATATCTGGTGCTAGCCCTGCACGTGGGCAGCTTCTGGCGGCGGTTCTGCACGGCGGTGGGCCGCGAGGACCTGATCACGAATCCGCGGTTCGTAGACACGGCTAGCCGGCGGGAGAATCGGGACGAACTGGTACCGATCGTGGAGAACATTCTGCGGACCAAGACCCGGGCAGAGTGGGAAAAGGTCTTCACCGAGGCCGACATCCCGCACGGCCCCGTGCTTGACGTGGTTGAGGCGCTGCACCAAGAACACTTTGCCGCGCGCGACGCGATCATGACCATGACCCATCCGACCGCCGGTGCGGTGCAGAGTGTGCGGCCACCGATCCGCTTCGTCGGTGAGCCACTGCCCCAACCCCGACGACCGGCACCGTTGCTCGGTGAACACACGCGGGACATCTGCCGGGAGCTCGGTCTTGACGACGAAGCGATCGATCAGTTGCACCGACGGGGAGTGCTCTTCGACGCGGAACAAGCGGCCGATGCCGAAGGGAAGGTCTACCCATGACAGCGACGGCCGCGCGGATCACCGAGGAGGAGCTGTCGAGAGTACGGCGCCGGATCGGTGAGGTCATCGAGATCTCCGAGGTGCCCTACCTCACCGAGACCAGCCTGGACGCGATTCGCCGTTGGGCGCTGGCCACCGGGGATCGAAACCCGCTCTATTTCGATGCAGCCGCTGCCGCCGCGAGCCCCCACGGCTCGATCATCGCGCCCCCTTGCCTCCCGTACGCGTTCAGCCGGCTGTCCATCGGCTACCGAGGCGGCCTGCCCGGGGTCCACTCGATGTTCGGCGGATCGCACTGGCGCTGGTTCAAGCCGGCCCCGGTTGGTCATGCGGTGTCGTCGGAGACCACCTTCGAGGACCTGATCGAGCTCCAGGGCAACTTTGCCGGCCGGATGTTCCGACAGGTCAGCCTGACCCGGTTCCGGCTGGACGACGAGCCTGAGCCTTATGCCCAGGTACAGGGGTGGGGCATGCGGGTGGAGCGGGGCACCGCACGGGACAAGGGCAAGTATCGCGAACTCGAGCTGGGCAGCTACACCCCGGACGACATCGCTGCCATCGCCGAGGAATACCGGGCCGAGTCCGTTCGCACCGATGAGACGCTG
>JALZDV010000430.1 GCA_030862345.1 Actinomycetota bacterium
AGGTCGGCAGGTAACAGGCGTGGCGGGTCACCTGCAAAGCTGCGACATCTCGCCCGGCCCGCTCTAGATGTCGTAGGTCGGCCGCTTCAGGCGATGCGGCCGCCGTAGCCGCCGAAGGCGACGGCCGATTCCCACACTCGGACCCGCAGGTAGTCGACACCGGCCCGGCGGGCGACATCCTGCAGCTCCGAGTACAGCCAACGCGCGAAGATCTCGACGGTCACCGCCTCGGCCTCGGCGGGCTGGATCACCTCGAGGTTCTGCCCATCCACGCGCGCCGCGGCTTCGGCCAGCGCGGCATCCAGTACGTCGAGGTCGCAGACCCAGCCCGACTCGTCCAGTTCCTCGCGCTGCAGGAGCACCTCGAGCCGGTAGTCGTGCGCGTGCAGCTCGCCCTCGGGGCCCGGCATGCCAGGCATCACGTGGGTGGCACGGATCTCGGTGGCGGTCCCGACCTCGTACATGGCGTTATCCATAGCACGGTGCGTCATCCATAGCGCAGCGCGGCATGCAGCAGCCCCTCTGCGCCGCTGTCCGTGGCTTGGAATGCCTCGTCGGCCGCGGCGAACGGAAAGCTGTGCGTGGCCAACTCGGTCAACGGAAGCTCGTCCATCAGAGCCAGCGCCACACTCCGGCGCCGCGGCACACTCCAATGGGCCTGCTGGGCGGCCGGAATGGTGGACACCTGGCTGGAGCGGATCGACAACCGACGCCGGTGGAAGTCGGCCCCCAATGGCAGCGGCACCGGCTTTGTGCCGAACCACGAGGCCACCAGGGCGCATCCCTCATGGGCGAGCAGCGCCAGACCCGAGGCCAAGGCAGCCGGATTGCCACTGGCCTCGATCAACAACGGGACACCGCGTTCGTCGGTGGCAGCGGCAACGGCATCGGGAAGTTCGTCCGGGGTTACGGCGACCACGCTGAACACGGCCGCGGCCTCCCGTCGCCAGGCCCGCGGTTCGGCCGCCAGAACTTGGGCACCGGACTTGGCCAGTAGAGCGGCGGTGAGCAGTCCCACCGCGCCCAGGCCCAGCACGACGACAGACTCGTGGGCGACCGGGCCAGCATCCAGCGACAACTGCAAGGCCGTCTCCACGAGAGGCAGCAGGGTGGCCAGCCTCGGGTCGACGTCGGGTAGCGCAATCACGTCCTGAGCCGGTACGACGAACCGATCCTGATGTGGATGGAAGGCGAAGATCAGGGTGCCCTCGGGTAGATCGGCGCGGGACCGCTCGACTCGTCCCACACAGCTGTAGCCGTACCGAAACGGGTAACTGAAGCTGCCGTCAAGCACCCCGATCGTCTCGTCCAGCGGCAATGCTGGATCGATCTCACCGCGGTAGGCCAGCAGTTCGGTGCCTGCGCTGATCCCCGAGTAGGACGTACGCACCAGCACCTCCCCCTCATCGACCTGGGGTAGGGCGACCTTACGGACGGCGACGGTGCGTGGTCCGACGAAGAACACCGCTTGGGCCTGCAGAGCCGCCCCTTTCGTCAAAGCCCCCGCCACGCCGCTAGGCTCCGGCCAGCAGGAGGGAGGTGCCGTGGACCATCCGCGGCATGTTGCGACCGTAGCGCTGCCCACCCCTTCCGGTCTGTTCGAGGCGCACGCCTATGAGTGCCCATCGGGTTTCGTCTACCTCGCGTTGGTCAGGGGTTCGGTGCGGGATGCCGGCCCGGTGCTCACCCGCCTGCACTCCGAGTGCCTGACGGGGGATGCCCTTGGCTCACTTCGTTGCGACTGCGGGATCCAGCTCCGGATGGCGCTGCGCGCGATCACCGCGGAGGGCCGCGGCGTACTCATCTATGCGACCGGCCACGAGGGACGCGGAATCGGGTTGATCAACAAGCTGCGCGCCTACGTCGAGCAGGACCGCGGCGCGGACACCCTGGACGCGAACCTGCAGCTGGGCCTGCCGGTGGACCTGCGCAGCTACGACGAGGCCGCGGCGGTCCTGATCGAGCTCGGCGTGCGCTCGGTCCGGTTGCTGACCAACAACCCCGCCAAGATCAGCGGCCTGGAGGCGGGCGGCATCCGGGTCGAACGGGCGGAACCGATCGCTACCGCCGCGCACGCCCGTAACCGTCGTTATCTGCAGACCAAGGAGCTTCGGCTCGGGCACCGCCAGCCGACCGGCGAGACGCTGAACGGCTCGAGCGGGCAGGTCGCGGACGTCAGCGAGCTGCTTGGCGAGATCAGCGTGCACTCGGACCGCCCGCACGTCGTGCTGAAGTACGCTCAGACGCTGGATGGCCGCATCGCTACGGCCAGCGGTGACTCGAAATGGATCAGCGGGGAGGGCGAGCGTTCGATCTCGCATGCCCTGCGCGCGGCCTGCGACGCTGTGCTGGTTGGGGTCGGCACGGTCCTGCAGGACGATCCGCAAATGACCGTCCGGATGGTGCCCGGTGTGTCTCCGCTGCGGATCGTCCTGGACTCCACGCTGCGAATCCCGCTGAC
>JALZDV010000433.1 GCA_030862345.1 Actinomycetota bacterium
CCCTGCAGGTCACCCGCGCGGCGAGTCCCCGGCCTTCCTACGACATCTCGGCGCCCGCGAGATCCCTCAACCCCCCAAGATGCCCTCGCTGCGGTGATCGGCTGGCGGCTCAGCCGCCGCGACGCTCGCGGAGCTTGGTCAGGGCCTCCTGCAGGATCGCCTCGCCGTCCTCGTCCGAGCGGCGCTCGCGAACGTAGGCGAGGTGGGTCTTGTACGGCTCGTTGCGCGGAACCGGCGGCGGAGCGGTCTGCTCCCGGCCGGCCGGTAGCCCGCATCGCGCGCAGTCCCAGTGGTCTGGGATCGCTGCGTCGTGGGCGAAGGCAGGGCGCGATTCATGTCCATTGGCGCACCAGAAGGGGACCCTCGTACGCGGCGCGGATTCCCCCCGTTCCGCTTCGCCCATCGGTCCCGATCCGACCCGACTTCCACGGATCGCACTGCCACCGGCCACGTGCGTGTACTCCTTCGTCGAGAAACTACTGAACTGACTCTACGGCGCATGGGCCGCGAGACCTACTAAGAGCCGCGACCCTTACCGACGGTCACGAAACGGGGTTATCCGGCACCTTCAGCAGGATGCCCAGCGCGATGATCGACGCACTCCAGGCGATGGCGACGAACACCGTCAGCCGGTTCAGGTTCTTCTCGACCACTGTCGATCCAGATAGCGAGGCACTGGCCGCGCCGCCGAACATCGACGACAGTCCACCGCCGCGCCCGCGGTGCAGCAGGATGAGGACTATCAGGAGAAGGCTGGTGAGGACCAGCACGATCGTCAGAAGCAGCTTCACAAAGGGCCAGAGTAGTCATCGGCTCCAGCCCGATGACAGGCCCCGCCCCGGATCGGGTCAGATCCCCACCCGCCCCGTGCGCTCAGCGGACCGCGACAGTCGCCAGGTCGTAGCCGCCGTAAGCCCAGTGCACCACCGCGTTGCGCAGCCGTTCCCCGGCCAGCAGCACGGAGCGTTCCTCCACGACGGGTACGTAGAAGCCAGCATCGGTGACTGTCTGAGCAATCGTCTCCCAGGCGGTCATGGCCGCCGCGTCATCCACAGCGGCGTACGCCGAGTCGACCAGTCCGTTGATCGCCGGATCGTTGAGTTCGGCGACATTGGTGTTCCCCGCCGCGGTGATCTCCCGGCCATCGACCAGCGGACCCAGGAAGGACGCCGGGTCAGGAAAATCCGCACTCCATCGGGTGAGCAGGATGCCGTACCCATTGGCTGCCACTGTCGCGGGCGATCCGATGTCAGAGGCGTAGTACGTAGCCGGGTCCAGCCCTTCGACTGTCGCCTCGATCCCGACGGCGGCCAGATTCTCGCGGACCACATCGGCGACGGCCAGCGAACGTGCCTGGTTGGGAGCCGCGATCTTGGTGCTAAATCCTGCCGGCACACCACAATCGGCAAGCTGCCGGCGAGCCTCGGCCAAGTCAACCGCCGTGCCTGGGCCTGCCTCGGGCATTCCCCCACTGAGAGTGCTGGGCCACAATCCTCGAGTCGGCTGGGCAAGTGCGGCTCCGCCGAGGGCTTCCTGGACCCCTGACGCGTCGATGGCCGCGGCCACCGCCAGCCGGCAGGCTGGGTTGTCGAAGGGCGCGACGGTCGACGGCATCGCCAGCAGCTGCAACGCCCCGGTGGCTATCTGGTCCGTGCGCGGCGCCACGACCGGGTCCGCCAACACCCGGTCCAGTGATTCTGGGGCCACCCCACCGCCGAGGTCGAGATCGGCCGAACCGCCGAGCACTCGTTGATCACGCTCTGCGGAGGAAAGCCCGGTGTGCACCTCCACCCGATCAGGGCGGGCAGTACGTACGTCGTCCGTGCGGGCATCCCACGCCGGGTTTCGCTCCAGCACAATGCCCGTTACCGGGTCAATCGAAGCGACCCGGTACGGCCCGGACGACATCGGTGCTTGGCCGTAGTCCGCACGCGTGTCGGACTCCGCGGGCACCGGGCTCGATGACGGCAGAGCCATCACCTGGTCGAAGGCGGCGTAGGGGCGGTTGAGCCGAAACACGATCGTTGCCGGATCCGGGGTCTCGATACTCGCCAGGCCTGGGGGTGGGTCGCTCCCAGCCGGGACGAAGTAGGGCCCGGGGTATGGCTGTTCAGGGTCATCGAGCAAGGACACGACGTACAGCGGCCCTCCAACGATCACATCCGATGCGAAGGACCGCTCGATGCCGTATTTGACATCTGCGGCAGTGATCGGGCGTCCGTTCTCGAAAGCGGTACCCGGGCGCAGGGCGTAGGTCCAGGTCTGGTTGTTGTCCGACGGCACACCCAGCCCGGTCGCGAGATCAGGAACGAGCTCTGCGCCGGCGGCGTTGGGTGCCGATTCATAGGTGACCAGCGTGCGGGTGTATAGCCGCATCAGGTTCCATACCCACGGCAGGTAGGAACGGGCGGGATCGAGACTGTCGACTGCCGGCGCGACCGCGCGCAGGGTGCCGCCGCCGACCGTGGAAGGGGCTCGCCGTGCGGCGACCGCCGCGTCCTGACTGGCCTCGGCGGTACTAACCGCCTCCTCGATCGTCGCGCCCCCCGCAGAGCAGGCGACGAGCAGGAGCAGTCCGACGATCAGCAGCGAGGTCCACACCGAAGCCCGGGGCAGTGGTTTTCGCCTCGTCGTCATGCCTGCCTTCCGTGGACCAGGCCGCGAGAATTTTCGCGCGGAGGAGTGTCAGCCGGCGGCGGCGGCCCGGCAGATCGCGGCGAAGTCCTCCGCCTGCACGCTGGCTCCACCCACGAGCCCGCCATCGACGTCCGGCTGGGCGAAGATGCCCTCGGCGTTGTCCGCCTTGACCGAACCGCCGTAAAGGATACGCGTCGCACCTGCGACCGCCGGGCCGTACGTCTGGCCCAACCGCGCGCGCAGTTGCGCGCAGACTTCCTGCGCGTCGTCTGGCGTCGCGACCTCTCCGGTG
The DNA here is from genome assembly GCA_030862345.1 of Actinomycetota bacterium. GTDB lineage: Bacteria > Actinomycetota > Actinomycetes > Mycobacteriales > Geodermatophilaceae > JACCQS01. The sequence continues at coordinate 2,930 of JALZDV010000433.1, forward strand.
CCGATCGCCCAGATCGGCTCGTAGGCCACAACGAACTTCCCGAGCTGCTCAGCGGTCATGCCCGCCAGTGCCGCGTCCAACTGGGCCACGCAGTGCCCGATCTGGCCTCCGGCCCGGCGGACCTCCAGTCCTTCTCCCACGCACAGGACGGGGAGCAGTCCGAACATCCGAGCAGCCCGGATCTTGGCGTTGACCACGGCGTCGTCTTCGGAGTGATGCTCCCGGCGTTCGGAGTGCCCAACCAGGACGTAGGTGCACCTCAACGCAGCCAGCATGTACCCACTGATGTCCCCGGTGTAGGCGCCCTTGGCATGCGGGGACAGATCCTGCGCGCCGTACCCGATCTCGATCTTGTCCCCGTCCACCAGCGTCTGAATGCTGCGCAACGAGATGAACGGCGGGAGGACGACGACCTCGACGGCCGCCAACTGCTGCTCGGTCAGGCTGAAGGCAACCTTCTGGACGAGCGCGATCGCCTCGAGGTGGGTGAGATTCATCTTCCAGTTGCCCGCCACCAGCGGGCGGCGCCCGGGCGCGGTGGGGCTCACGTGCGGCCCTCGTCGAGGTCCTCGCTCAGCACGGCCAAACCCGGAAGTTGCTTGCCCTCCAGGTACTCCAGCGAGGCTCCTCCACCGGTGCTGATGTGTGAATAGGCGGCTTCGTCTAGACCGAGTTGGCGTACGGCGGCAGCCGAGTCCCCGCCGCCGACGACGGACAGCCCGTCCACGTCGGCGACCGCTTGAGCGATCCCGCGAGTCCCGGCGGCGAAGGGTGCCAGTTCGAAGACACCCATCGGTCCGTTCCAGAAGACAGTCTTGGCCCCCGTCAAGTGCTCGGAGAACGCGAGAACGGTGTGCGGGCCGATGTCCAATCCCTTTCGATCTCCAGGGATCTGTTGGGCGGAGACGACCTGCAGTCGGGCATCCGCGACCAGCGCTTCGGCGACCACGATGTCGAGGGGTAGGACGATCCGATCTCCGGCGTCGGCGAGCAGGGCACGGCAGGTCTCGATCTGGTCGTTCTCCAGCAGCGAGCCCCCCACGTCGTGGCCCTGGGCGGCCAGGAACGTGAAACACATCCCGCCGCCGATCAGTAGCCGGTCGACCTTGGGCAGCAGCGCTTGGATCACCGGCAGCTTGTCCGAGACCTTCGAGCCACCGAGCACGACCACGTACGGGCGGGTCGGGTCCCGCGTGAGCCGGTCCAACACCTCGACCTCAGCCCGGACCAGATCACCGGCGGCGTGCGGCAGGCGCAGGGCGACGTCGTACACGCTGACGTGCTTGCGATGCACGGCTCCAAAGGCATCATCGACGTAGCTGTCGGCGAGGCCTGCGAGTTGATCGGCGAATGCAGCTCGAAGATCAGGGTCCTTGCTCGTCTCCGCCGGTTCGAAGCGGACATTCTCCAGCAGAAGGATGTCGCCATCGGTGAGTGCCTGCGCCTGGGCTCTGCTGTCCGACCCGGCCACGTCGGTGGACTGCCGAACCTCTCGGTCCAACAGCTCGGCCAACCGGCCGCCGACCGGCTTGAGCGACAGCGCTGGTTCCGGGCCGCTTTCCGGCCGCCCCAAATGGGCGGCCACGATGACCTGAGCTCCGGCGTCGAGCAACTTGCGCAGCGTCGGGGCGCTGGCCACGATCCGGCCGTCGTCGGTGATGATCGGCTCACCGGTGGAGTTGTCGAGCGGAACGTTGAGGTCGGAGCGGACCAGGACGCGGGTGCCCTGTACTCCGGCGGAGATCAGGTCGTCGACCGAGCGCACCCGGCGCCGCCCCTAGTTTGCGCCGACGAGGACGGCGAGGTCGGCCAGTCGGTTCGAGTATCCCCACTCGTTGTCGTACCAACCCACCACCTTCACCTGGTTTCCGGTGACCTTGGTCAACGGCGCGTCATAGATGCACGACGCTGGGTCGTGCACGATGTCCGAGGACACGAGAGGCGCCTCGCTGTAGCGCAGGATGCCCTTCAGTGGGCCGTCCGCCGCAGCCGCGTACGCGGCGTTGACCGAGTCGAGGTCCACCTCGGTGCCCAGGGTCACGGTGAGGTCGGTTACCGAGCCGGTCGGAACCGGTACCCGCAGTGCGTACCCATCGAGCTTGCCTTTGAGCTCCGGAAGAACCAGGCCAATTGCTTTGGCTGCGCCGGTCGAGGTGGGGACGATGTTGATCGCCGCGGCTCGCGCCCGGCGGAGGTCGGAGTGTGGCCCGTCCTGCAGATTCTGATCCGCTGTGTAGGCATGGATGGTGGTCATCAGGCCACGTTCGATCGTGAAGCTGTCATGCAGCACCTTGGCAAGTGGGGCAAGGCAATTTGTCGTGCACGAGGCGTTGGAAATGATCACCTGCGTGCCGTCGTAGCTGTCTTCGTTGGCACCCATCACGACGGTGAGGTCTTCACCCTTGGCCGGCGCGGAGATGATGACCTTCTTGGCCCCACCCTGGTCGACATGTGCGCGTGCCTTGCTCGCGTCGACGAAGAATCCCGTGGACTCGATCACGATGTCCACGCCGAGATCGCCCCAGGGCAGCGCACCCGGGTCCCGTTCAGCCAGAATCTTCAGTGTCTTGCCGTCGATCTCGATCCCGTCCTCGACGACGGTGACCTGCTTGCCGAGCGGGCCTCCGACGCTGTCGTAGGAGAGCAGATGCGCCATGGTGGCGACATCGCCGAGGTCATTGGCCGCGACGATCTCGATGTCATGGCCACCAGCGCTGACCGCTCGCCAGAAGTTGCGGCCGATCCGACCGAAGCCGTTGATGCCTACTCGGACTGTCACTGGAATCCCTCTCGTCAGCTGACCCTGCAGTTCAACCCTATCGAGGGGCGCGCCCTAGGGCGCGAGCATCTCGGCCGTGACCGCCGACTCGGTGTCCGGGACGCCCAGGTCGCGAGCCTTCTTGTCAGCCATGGCGAGCAGCCGACGGATCCGTCCGGCTACCGCATCCTTGGTCATCGGTGGGTCGGCGAGCTGGCCCAACTCCTCCAGGGATGCCTGGCCGTGTTCGACCCGGAGGCGGCCGGCGACCAGGAGATGGTCGGGTGCGTCCTCGCCCAGGAGGTCCAGGGCGCGGCTCACCCGAGCACCGGCGGCAACGGCTGCTCGGGCGGAACGGCGCAGATTGGCGTCGTCGAAGTTGGCCAGTCGGTTGGCTGTGGCCCGAACCTCGCGGCGCATGCGCTGCTCCTCCCAGGCCAGCACCGCATCGTGTGCCCCTAGCCGGGTCAACAACACGCCGATCGAATCACCGTCCCGGATCACCACTCGATCAGCGCCACGTACTTCTCGACTCTTCGCGGGGACTCCGAGCCGACGAGCCGCGCCCACCAGGGCCATTGCAGCCTCCGGTCCGGGACAGGTCACCTCCAGAGAGGAGGACCGGCCGGGCTCGGTCAAGGAGCCATGGGCAAGGAACGCGCCGCGCCAGGCGGCCTCCGAACAGCAAACGCCCCCGGAGACCACAGTCGCCGGCAAGCCCCGAACCGGGCGTCCACGCGTGTCCACCAAGCCGGTCTGGCGAGCGAGCCCCTCACCGTGCTTCGCGATCCGGACGAGGTAACGCGGCCCCTTGCGCAGATTCCCGCCGGAGAGCACAGAGATGCCACTGGCATATCCGAACAGGTCGCTGACATCGCGTCTCATGCGCCTGGCCACGGATGCCGTATCGAGCTCGGCTTCGATCACTACACGGCCGCCGATGATGTGCAAGCCGCCGGAGAAGCGCAACAGCGAGGTGAGCTCCGCCTTTCGGCAGCAGGTCTTGGTGACCGGAACCCGGGACAGTTCGTCCTTGACCTGAGCGGTCATGGCCATGCGGGGCGCTCCTCAGTCCTGGTCGTCCTGATCGTCCTTGCCGGCAGCGCGCTCTCGATCGCCTGAGCCAGCGCCTCGGCCAGCAGCCGCGGATCATGCTGGTCCCCGAGGCTGTCCTTGTTCGCCACCGGACGGATGAGGAGTTGTGGCTCTGCTCGACCGTCGATCCGCAACGCCTGCACGGCACTCAATAGACCACGCCGGTCAACAACCCTCGACGCATCCGCCAGAACAGTGCCGATGGGCAGCTCAGGAGCGTGTGCCCGAAGCACGCTCAGGTGCTCCTGCGGAGAGAACCCGTCGGTCTCGCCGGCTTGCGGGGTCAGGTTAAGCACCACTATGACCTGGGCCGAGCAGCGTTGCAGCGCGTTCAGCAGATCGGGGACGAGCAGATGCGGCAGAACTGAGGTGAACCAGGACCCGGGTCCGAGTAGCACGATGTCCGCGGACCCGATGGCGCTCAACGCCTCAGCACATGCCGGCGGTGCCGCTGGCACTAATTGCACCGACCGTACCCTGCCCGGGCTCGTCGCCACCGCCACCTGCCCACGAACCAAAGTGCGTGCCAACGGATCCTGGTCGTCGACCGCCTCCACCCAGGCGGTGATATCCAGCGGGATCGTGGACATGGGGAGCACCCGGCCCACGGCCCCGATCAGGCCACCGACCGTGTCCAGGGCCCGCACGCAGTCCCCGGCGAAGACCTCCATGAGCCCGGTCAGAAGCAGGTTGCCCACCGGGTGACCGGCAAGCGCACCGTTACCGCCGAATCGGTGCTGGAGCAGCGTTGCCATCTCGGAGTGTCCTGGACTCGACCCGGCCAGTGCCGCCAGAGCCATCCGCAGGTCACCCGGAGGGACCACATCGAGTTCGCGCCTGATCTGCCCACTGGATCCGCCGTCGTCGGCCACAGTGACGATGGCGGTGACATCGGGTGTGAGCTGCCGAGCTGCGGCCAGAGTCACGGCGAGCCCGTGGCCGCCGCCGAGGGCGACGATGCTCGGGGAGGTCACTCGCGACCCAGGTCGCGGTGCACGACAGTCGTGTGTACGTCCTCGACCGCCAATCGCGCGGCGAGTTCCTCGCTGATTGCCACGCTGCGGTGTTTGCCACCGGTGCATCCCACGGCAAGGGTCAGATAGCGCTTGCCTTCACGCTGATAGCCGGTGCCGATGATTCGGAGGATCTCCAGGTAGGAATCCAGGAACTCCCCCGCCGTCTCCTGACCCAGGACATAGGCCCTGACCTCCGGGTTCTGCCCGGTCAATGGCCGCAACTCCGGTATCCAATGCGGATTGGGCAGAAACCGGACATCGACGACCAGGTCGGCATCCAGCGGCAATCCGTACTTGTAGCCGAAACTCATCACGGTGGCCTTCAGGCTCGTGGCCAACTCGGCACCGAAGGAAAGCTCTATCGTGGCCCGCAATTGGTGGACGTTGAGGTCACTGGTGTCGACGATGACGTCGGCGACTCCGGCCAGATCAGTGAGCAGGGATCGTTCCGCTGCGATGCCGTCCGAGAGACGACCCTCACCCTGCATCGGGTGCGCCCGGCGGACCGACTCGAAACGGCGGATCAGCACATCGTCGCGGGCCTGCAGGAAGAGCACCTTGGTCCGGTAACCGCGGTCGTCGAGGTCGACCAGGGTGCCGGTGAGATCGGAGGAGAACGCGCGCGAGCGCACGTCCACCACTACCGCCAGTCTGGTCACCGCCCGGGAGGCACTGCTGCCCAACTCGACCATGGTCGCTATCAGGGCCGGTGGAAGGTTGTCGACGACGAAATATCCGAGATCCTCCAGGCACTTGGCGGCTGTGCTTCGACCGGCTCCGGACAGCCCGGTGACCAGGACGATGTCCAGGCCGCTGGGCTGGCCGGCGTCCTTGTCCTCTCGGTCGCCCGGGCCGTCCTGGGTCATGCCATCAGTCTGCCTGGCCTACTTCGGTGTGATGCAGTTCATGCGCTAGCAAAGATGCTTGCATTTGTTTGCAGGGCGGTTTCTGGGGCATCCTGGAGGCATGACAAAGACAACTTCTGACCCCAAGACTCTGCTCGCTGAACTATCCGCGCTGCTGCGCCTGACCCGCACGGAGGCACAGATCGCCCGGGTTCGGATGGCCCAGGCTCGGCACGACGACACCCGCCGTGAACTCGCCGACAACGCCCGTGAGGCCGATGTCCGCAGCCGCCGCCTCCAGGCGGCCATCCGCCGGCTCGGCGGTGTTCCGGACGTCTTCGCCGATGCAGTCGGTCGTGTCACGGCCATGACGAAGGCCACCTTCGAGCAGGCGCAACCCTTCTCCGAGGGCCTGCTCGGCGACCTCGCGCTTGAGCACCAGCTGCGAGATCGGGCGGTGTTCACC
>JALZDV010000437.1 GCA_030862345.1 Actinomycetota bacterium
GTGTTCAGCTGAACCACACCATCGTGAACGTGAAGGACAAGCGGGAGTCAGCAACATTCCTGTGCGACATCCTCGGCCTGGCGCCGCCCACGCAGTACGGTCCGTTCCTCGTCGCTCAAGTCGACAACGACGTGTCCCTGGATTACCTCGACAACCCGGATGGGGTCCACCCGCAGCACTACGCGTTCCTGGTCGAGGAGTCGGAGTTCGACGAGATCTTCGACCGCATCCGCGACCGTGGGCTGACGTACTGGGCCGACCCGCACCGAGCCTCACCGGGAAAGGTGAACACCAACGACGGCGGACGGGGTCTGTACTGGGAGGAGCCCAGTGGTCACCTGCTGGAGATCATCACCCGGCCGTACGGAAGCGGCGACTAGGCCGAGCGCGGCGCGCAGTCGGCGATCCCTTAGGCCGTCAGGCATCCTTGGCCCGTGACCGCCGATACCGCCCCGGCGCCGGTCCGGACGACCGAACCTTGGCACCGGCACGGCCGCGGCCCGGACCCCACGGCCGACGGTCCGGTGCACCAGCGGTGGCGCAAGGTTGCCGGCCGGACGCTGTCCAAGGCCTGGGATGACTCGCTGTTCGGGATCAGTTCTCAGGCCGCCTTCTGGTCGGCGATGTCCACGGCTCCACTCCTGCTGGCGCTGCTCGGCCTGCTCGGGCCCGTGGCCAGACTGTTCGGTCCGGACACGCTCGACATCGTCCGGGAGCAACTCGATCGATTCCTGCGCACGATCTTCAGCCCGGAGGTCGCCGAGAACCTCCTCGGTGAGACCGTCACCGCGATCCTGGACTCCACCCGCGGCGGGGTGATCTCGGTTGGGCTACTGATCAGCTTCTGGGCCGGATCCTCAGCCATGTCGGCGTTCGTCGAGGCGATCACCATCTCCTACGGCCAGCACGAGGTGCGGCATCCGGTGAAGGAGCGGTTCTTCGCACTGGGGCTCTACATGATCGCGCTGTTCTCCGGGATCCTGCTGTTGCCGCTGCTCGCGATCGGGCCGGAGTACCTGCCCAAGCTGTTCCCTCGGACGCTCCAGGACGAGGTCACCACCGTGGTGTCCCTGGCCTACTACCCCACCTTGGCGAGCCTGCTCATCCTGCTGCTGGCCACGTTGTACAAGGTGGCTCCCAAGCACAAACATGCATGGAAGCGAGGTCTTCCGGGGGCTCTCCTGGCGGCCGGCCTGTTCCTGGTGGCCAGTTTCGGGCTGCGGATCTATCTGACGTACGCCTACTCGAATGGCCTGACCTACGGCGCGCTGACGACTCCGATCACCTTTTTGATCTTCTACTACCTGGCCGCCCTGGCGATCGTGCTGGGTGCCCAGTTCAACAACGCGCTGTTGGAGTACTACCCCCCGAAGATCGGGGCCACCAAGCCGTCTCGTGCTAAGCGGCGGCCGGTTGTTCGGGGGGACTAGCACCATCGGATCGGGTGCGCTCAGGAACGGCGGACCAGGTCTTCCAGCCGGTCCAGGACGAGCTGCATGCCGGATTCCATGCCGGCGTTCAGATGCCCGTCGCGGTTCTCCTTGCTGGAGTGCAGCACGGTGACGCTGAGCGTGGTCGAGCCGTCCTGCTCGGTCAGCGTCGCCGTATTGACCGCCTCAGCGTCGGGGAAGCCTTCGAACACCTCGGTCGAGACGAGCCGACCTGGCCGCTCGATCTCCCGGTAGGTTCCGTGCCAGGCGAACTCCGTGCCGTCGGTGCCGCGTACGACGTACCGCCATGTGCCGCCGACCCGAAGGTCGATCTCGCACTCGACCATCGGCGCCTCCTCCGAGCCCCACCATTGGCGTACCTGGTCTGGAGTGGTCCAGGCGTCGAAGACCCGGGCGGCGGGGGCGTCGAAGGTCCGGGTGATCAGGATCTCGCGGTCGGAGGGGGTCGTGACGGTGGCACTTCCGTGCCGGGTCATGGTGTTCATGATCGCTCCTTGGATTGGTTTTCCCTGTCGGTTTGGCGTTCTTCGAGGAATCGCTCGAGTCGGTCGAGCCGCTCGGTCCAGGTCCGCTCGAACCCGGCGACCCAGTCGTGGACCGGCTTCAGCGCCGGACCGTTGATCCGGTACATGCGCTGACGTCCCACCGTGCGGCTGCGCACGAGGTCCACCTGCCGCAACACGCTCAAGTGCTTGGAGACCTGCGGTTGCCCGAGCCCGAGCCGTGCCACGAGCTCCCCGACCGAGAGTTCAGCGGAGCCCAAGACCTCGAGGATCTCCCGTCGCCGCGGCTCGGCGACGGCATTGAACGCATCGGAGGTGGTGGCTGCTCTAGGCACGGAGGCAAATATATATCCATATGGGTATGTGTCAAGCCTACGCCTCGGCGAACGCTCGTTCGACTCGGGGAACCTCTCTGTCCGGCGTACGTTGATGCCTTCGCTCGTACGTTTCCTGGAGAGAGGAACCACATGACCACTGAGTCAGCCGCCGCAACACCTGGACCGGACTTCGATCTCGACGCGGAGTTCGAACGCCAGGTACAACGCCTGCTCGACAAGGGATACCCGAGGATCACCGGTCTGCAGCCTCCCGCCTTCCGGGACCTCGTCAGGCCGTTGCACCAGGTCGTGCTGGAGCGCAAAGCACAGTGCGATCCGCCGACCAAGAGCCGGGTGCCATTCGTCGTGGTCGTTACCAAGGAGCTGGCTCCGGTCGCCGCAGCGATGGCCAGGACGGACCTGCAGGGCAAACCGGGCTTCGTCACCGACGGGTTCGAGGACGTCGCCGGATTTCCGCCGATCGAGTCGGTGGAGATCCCGAGTGGCAGCGCGTACGTCCTCTTCGACGTCGACCGCGGTGCGGAGTACCTCAACGTGCGACCCGACGCCGCACTGACTTCAATCACCGCAGCCGGGCGGACGCCGCTGACCGTCGACGAGGGGATCGCGTTCATCACCGCGTTCCCGGACTCGCTGGAGAAGAACAACTGCTTCTCACTGCTCGCCTCGCGCGGCGGTGATCAGCGGGTTCCAGCACTGTGGATCAGCAAGGCCATGCCCAAACTGGGCTGGTGCTGGGCCGGCAACCCGCACACTTGGCTCGGCTCCGCCTCCGCGGGCGGCCGGGCCGGCGCGCCCGCGTAGAGCCTGGTCACCGGGGGCGAGCCTCTCCGTTTGCGAGTCGTGCGCGGCTAGCCGCGGGAGGGTCTTGCTGGGCTCAGCGTTCGAAATGGCCGAACGCTACCGTCGGTTCGAGCCAGGCAGTCCCACGACGCCGCTGTAGTAGGACAGGATGAGCCGGTGATCAGGTCATGACCGCTCCGAGTGATCGACGCCTCAGGCGTTCGGACCGGATCCAGTCGGCGTTGGCAAAATCGGCCGGGGTCTGCTGGCGGTTGCTCGTCATCGCTGCAGCGCTCTGGCTGGTCGGCTATCTCCTGGGCAAGATCTGGTATGTCGTTCTGCCGGTGGTTCTTGCCATATTCGTGACCACTTTACTGTGGCCGGCGACCAGGTTCCTCCGCGCACACCGGTGGCCACCGGCCGTCGCCTCCATTGCGGTGGTTCTCGCGTTTCTGGTCCTGCTGCTGGCCGCGGGGGCGGTGATCGTGGGACCAGTGGCCGCACAAGCCGAGGAGGTCACCGACGGCGTGTCCGGTGGGATCGAGTCGGTGCAGGAGTGGGTGGCCGGGCCGCCGTTCAATCTCGGGGATGACCAGGTCGGAGCGGCATTGGACGAGGGGCTGGCCAGGCTGCGAGAGAGCGCCGGGGACATCGTCTCGATCGTGTTCGGCGGCATCACCGCGGTCGGCAACGCGCTGATCGCCTTGGTGCTGATCCTCACGCTGGTCTTCTTCTACCTCAAGGACGGCCCGCGGTTCCTACCCTGGCTCGAGCGGCAGACCGGGAGCAGGTCGGCTCCGCACGTCGCCGAGCTGGGAAGGCGGTACTACCAGAGCCTGGCAAGTTTCATGCATACCCAACTCATCGTCGGGCTGATTGACGCGGTGTTCATCGGGATCGGCCTGCTCTTGATCGGCGTACCCCTTGTCCTGCCCTTGGCGGTGCTCACCTTCATCGGTGCGTTCATTCCGATCATCGGTGCCTTCGTCGCCGGCGGGGTGGCCGTGCTGGTCGCACTTGTGAGCGAGGGGTTCACCGCCGCACTGATCGTGCTGGCGATCATCGTGGTGGTGCAGCAGCTGGAGGGCAACGTGTTCGCCCCGATCCTGCAGGGCCGGAGCCTGAAGCTGCACGCGGTCGTCGTCATCCTGGCGGTGATCGCCGGGGGCAGCCTGGCGGGCGTGACCGGAGCCTTCCTGGCCGTACCGGTGGCTGCGTTGATCGCGATCACCTGGCGCTATGTACGGACGCAGCTCGACGACACGGCCGCCGAGGACGAGGCGCTTGGGCAGACCACGAAAGCGTCCGGGACCACGAGCTCCAGTAGCTCGAAGACCGGTACCGGTACCCGCGCCGGGGCCGACCGGCCCGGCAAGGCCGCTACCGGAGCAGCACCGGTACCCAGGCCGGGCCGTCCACCCAAGTCGCCCTAGCCGGACTCACGACGCAGCCTCGGCCGCAGGGCCGTTGTGCCCAGCCAGCAGGTGCAGCACCCGCCGTAGGACCGTGTGGAGATCCCCTTCGGCGTTGACCCGCCCGCCGGGCTCGTCGCCTTCGAGGGATTGCAGGGTCCGTAGTTGGCTGTGCAGCAGCGGCGGGGGCATGTAGTGCTCGCGCCGTGCTTCCATGCGTGACTGCAGAACTCCGGTGGAGGCGTCCAGTTGGCAGAATCGCACCGAAGGGTGCCCCTCCCGCAGCAGATCCCGATAACCGCGTTTGAGAGCGGAGCAGGTAATCACGCTGCTGTGCCCGGCTCGTTCCTGTTCTCCGATCCAGGCAGCGATCGAGCGCAGCCACGGCCACCGGTCGGCATCGTCGAGCGGGGTGCCCGCCTTCATCTTCTCGACGTTGGCCGGTGGGTGGAAGTCATCCCCCTCGGCCAGCGTCCAGCCGGTCGACTCAACCAGCGCCTTGGCCACCACGGACTTTCCCACCCCGGAGACCCCCATCACGATGACGGTCGTCACCGACCGGGAAGGGGCTGGCGCAGATCTCGAACCAGTCACGGCTGAGAACGTTATGGCCGCGTGACCCGCCCGGGCAACCTCGCCCGCCCCGTTGCATGCAACCCAACCGGGCGGTCAGGCGTTTGACGATCATGACCGCCACGGGCAACAGTTGGACCGGACGCATGCTCGGCTGCGTGCTTGCGAGCGTGGGCCTGATCGGATGCGGGAG
>JALZDV010000439.1 GCA_030862345.1 Actinomycetota bacterium
CGGGTGATCTCCGCGCGGCTCGGCGGGGTGTCGAGGTAGAGGATCTTCTCCGCGTCGACGCCGCGGTCGGCGAGCAGCTCCTCGGCCCCCCGGCACGTGCTGCACCGCGGGTTCAGCCAGACGGTCACGTCGCTCATGCGCTGAGTCTGCACGGGCGGTTTGCCTCCGCCGTGGCGGGTCACTACTGTGGGTGTCACCGACGCGGGGTGGAGCAGCTCGGTAGCTCGCTGGGCTCATAACCCAGAGGTCGCAGGTTCAAATCCTGCCCCCGCTACAACCGAACAAGCATGGTCTCGGCCCCCGGTCACCGCGCTGGGGGCCGTTTTCATCGCCGATTCGGGCGGGTGGGCCTAGGGGTGTCCGGACGCTTAATGAGGCCGAACGGGGTACGTTAACCTGATCACGTAAGCGACCGTTGGGTGCAGTTGGCGTGGTCCGGTCGACATGACTAGTCGGAGTGAGGTCGCTGAAATGGCGCAGACAGAGCGGGGGAATCTGTGGAGCTGAGGGAATATCTCCAGGCCCTTCGTTCACACTGGAGGCTCATCCTCTCCATGACGCTGATCGGGATTGCCGCAGCCAGTGCGTTGACAATGGTGATTCCGCCGACCTATGCATCCACGTCGAAGTTGTTCGTATCGACATCCGGCACCGAGAACAACCAGGTGCAGGGGAACGTCGTGGCGCAGTATCGGGTCCCGTCCTACGCCCAACTGTTGGACTCGGTCCAATTCACCCGGCTCGTGATAGAGAAACTCGGATTGACCGACCTCACCCCGCTGGAACTGGTCGACAACGTCGAGGTACTGGTGGCCGACAAGAGCGTGATCCTCGAGATCACCGTTAGCGACGCGTCGCCTCAACGCGCACAGCTGATCGCCAACACAATGGCCTCCGAGTTCGTGGGCCTGGTCACCGTCCTCGAGACCCCGGACCCGGTGACCGCGGTGGATGCCAACGGCGTGACCGTGACGACCACCCAGGTGGCCCCGGTAAAGGTCACCGTCGCCCAGGCCGGCGAGTTGGCGTACGCCCCGGTGTTCCCGGACCCGATCCTGCTCCTGCCGCTCGGCCTGTTGGTCGGTCTGCTGCTCGGGTTGCTGCTGGCCCTGGTGCGCCACTTCATGGACAACACGGTCAAGTCAAGCAAACAGATCGAGGAACTGACCGGAGCCACGACCATCGGAGGCGTCCTCTACGACGCTGCGATGGCCGCTCAACCGCGGTTCACCCAGCATCAGACTCAATCAGTCACCACCGAGGCATACCGGCAGATCCGGACCAACCTGCAGTACGTCAACGTCGACAATCCGCCGAAGATCATCGTCGTCACGAGTTCGGTCTCGGGCGAAGGCAAGACAACGACCGCGATCAACTTGGCGCTCGTCCTGGCCCAGTCCGGGCAGCGCGTCGTGCTGGTCGAGGCGGACTTGCGGCGACCGCGCGTCATCCGGTACTTGCAACTCATCGGGGGCGCCGGGCTGACCAACATCCTGGCGGGGAAGGCCGAACTGTCCGAGCTGTTGCAGCCCTGGGGCGACGGAAAGCTCTCGGTGCTCGCGTCCGGTCCGAATCCGCCCGATCCCAGTGAATTGTTGGGATCCGAGCACATGAGCCGCCTGCTCGAGGAACTACGCGAGACCCACGACTACGTGATCATCGACGCACCGCCACTGCTGCCGGTGACCGACGCGGCCGTACTGGCAGTGCTTTCCGACGGTGTCGTGCTGGTCACCCGGTGGGGCGTGACCAAACGTGAGCAGCTTCGCGCAGCCGCCACCACCATCAAGCTCATCGAAGCCCGCGTGCTGGGCACCGTCTTGAACATGATCCCGCCCAAGGGGGGCGGTGGTTACGGCTATGGCTATGGCTATGGCTACAGCTATCAGTCAGACCCCAACCCCCGGGAGCTGATCGACGCTTCGAACGAGGGTCGCCGCGCCCGCGCCAGCCGCGGGCGAACCACCGCCGACGTCAATGCGGCTCGGTCTGGCTCGACGTCCAACGGCCGGGCCCCCTCCGAACCTCCGGACGGTGTTCTGTACTCGGGGTCGGAGTCGGTCCGCGCCGGCCGGCCCTACAAGTAGGCAATCGAATGCGTTCCCAGGTGACCGAGCCTGTCCCTTCGTACGGCGCCAAAACGCGCCCGGTAACCTAGCGCCCATGCCAAAAAGCCGACGGCGGGAGAGATCCAGGGTGCTGTCCGTGCTGGGGACCGCACTCCTGCTGCTGGCCACCGTCGCGGTGGGCGGTCTGGCCGTCTACCTCGTGACCTATCCTCCCGGTGTCCTCGACCCGGCCAGCCAGGAACAGCCGATCATCCCTCCTGGCATCGAAACCGAGGACCCGGCCGCTGCGCCCGTCCCGGGAG
>JALZDV010000454.1 GCA_030862345.1 Actinomycetota bacterium
CCATTCGTACCAGGCTCGCCCCAGACGATCGGACCGGTGGCCATGGTGGCCGGCGACCCGTCCAGTCGTACGGACTTGCCGTTGGACTCCATGTCCAGCTGCTGCAGGTAGGCGGGGAAGCGCGCCAACTCCTGTGCGTACGGCAGGACCGCCTTGGTGTCGAAACCGAGCACGTTGGCGTTCCACACCCCGACCATCCCGAGCAGTACCGGGACGTTCATCGGGAAAGGCGCCGTACGGAAGTGCTCGTCCACGGCGTGCGACCCGGAGAGGAACTCTGCGAATCGCTCCGGCCCGATCGAGATCATCAGGGTGAGGCCGATCGCCGATTGCACGGAATAGCGACCACCGACCCATTCCCAGAACTCGAACATGTTCCCTGTGTCTATCCCGAACTCCGCCACTTTCTCGGCATTGGTACTGACCGCCACGAAGTGCTTGGACACCGACCCCTCGCCAAGTGACTCAGCCAGCCACGCGCGGGCCGTACGGGCGTTGGTCAGCGTCTCGATGGTGGTGAAGGTCTTGGATGAGATGACGAACAGTGTCTGAGCCGGATCGAGACCTTCAAGCGCTTTCGAGATATCTGCGCCGTCCACATTGGACACGAAACTGGCCGTGAGGTCCGGATGGCGGTAGGCGGCCAATCCCTGGTAGGCCATGGCTGGACCCAGGTCGGACCCGCCGATCCCGATGTTGACGACGGCACGGATTCGACGTCCGGTAGCTCCCGTCCAGGAACCTTCGCGAACCCGCGTCGCGAAGTCACCCATCCGGGTGAGAACCTCGTGCACAGCCGGCACGACGTCGATGCCATCGGCGATGATCGATGTCCCGGCCGGTGCCCGCAGCGCGACATGCAGCACGGGGCGATCTTCGGTGACGTTGATGTGCTCGCCGGCGAACATCGCATCGCGGCGTTGGGCCACCCCGGCTGCTTCGGCCACGTCGACGAGGGCCGCGAGTACGTCGTCGTCGATCCGCTGTTTCGCGAAGTCCACTCGGAGATCGGCCACGTCTAGGACGAACCGCCGCGCCCGATCGGGGTCTTCGGAGAAGAGCATTCGCAGGTGCGCCGGCGGCCGGAGCCCCGCCAGCCTCCCCCACGCGGGGGACGACGTGATCTCTGTCGACATGTTCTTGTTGGCTTCGGCCTCGACCATGAGGTTCAGCCTAGGGAACGCGATCGAGCGCGGCGGCTCGCGTGGGAGGTAGCTGGTACCGATGATCACCGGTGTGCACCTGCTGTTCAACAGTGCGGACGCGGACGCCGATCGAGCCTTCCTCAGTGATGTCCTGGGTTGGCGTCATGCCGAGGAACGACCGGCCGCGGATGGTTGGCTGATCTATAAGGCGCCGAAGGCAGAACTCGGAGTACATCAGCATGGCGACGCCCACGTCGACCTCCACCTGATGTGTGACGACATCGCCACGACCGTCGCGGATCTGCGCGCTCGCGGCGTCAAGACCAGCCCGGTGTCCGACGTCGGGTACGGCTTCTGCACCAGGATCCGGTTACCCAGCGGTGCCGAGGTGGGGCTCTACGAGCCGCGACACGGGGTCAGTCTCGGCGCCTGACGACTCAAGGCGGTCAGTGCGAGGTCGGCGAGTCGTAGAGGGCGTCGTACGCGTCGCGAGCGGTGTCTGACTGTCGGGTGTCCTGGGCCACTGCCCATTGCCGGGTGGCCCGGTCGAGAGCGATGGTGGTCCAGCCGGCTCCGTCCTCGTCGCTGAGGTGGATCAGCAAGGTATGCCGATCGTGCTCGACTCGGAGCCGATGCCGGGGGTTTCCTTCCTCATGCAGCCCTCGGATAGCCTTCCCGACGGAGCTCGGCCCGGCTACGAAGGATGTCCAACGCCGCCCGCTGGTCGCGGGCCGGCTGAGCTTGCCGCCGGTTTCGGCCTGGCGCTCCACAGCCGCCCCCTCTCCGCGGACAGATTTCCGAAGCTCCGCGTTGGTACCCGAGCCTATGCGGGTCGCGGTTGCCTCTGGACCCGGTCCGATCACTTCCTCAGCGCTGCTGACCATGGCTAGCGTTTGCCGGATGTCCGATGCCCCACGACGTGTGGTCATGACCGGAGCGGCTGGCACCGTTGGGCGGGCGGTGACCCCTCTGCTGTCGCGACGCTGGGATCTTCAGCCCACCGACGTGGCGCCCGGTGCTGGTAGCCCCCTGGATGTGACCGACCTCGAGGGGTGCCGGGCCGCTTTCGGCGGTGCAGACGCGGTCATCCATCTGGCCGCTGACCCTCGTCCAGATGCTCCGTGGGAGACGCTGTTGCCGACGAACGTGGTCGGCGCGCAGCACGTGGCTCAGGCCGCGATGGATTGCGGTGTGCGCCGCCTCGTGTTCGCGAGCAGCTTGCAGGCCATGTCCGGATATCCGGAGGGGACGCAGGTCCGTACTGCTGACGCACCCCGGCCGGCGAACCTGTACGGGGCGACCAAGGCCTGGGCCGAGGCAATGGGCGCCTGGGTCGCGGCGACCTCGACGACGACCGTGGTCGCGCTGCGGATCGGCTACTTCGCCGAGCGGCCACCGACCGGGCCGTACGCCACGCAACGTGATCTGGCGGCATGGCTGAGCCCCAGGGATTGCGCCGAACTCCTGCGGGCCGCCGTAGAGGCCGACATCGTCGGGTTCGTGGTCGCCAACGGAGTCTCGGCGAATAGATACCGCCATGCTGAGCTTCGCGACACCATGGATCGCCTCGGCTACCGCCCCAACGATGACGCTTGGTGTGCCCGGAGCGACTGACGAACTCGACCCGCTCGGGGACAGAGCCTGATCTCTGGTGGTCCCAGTGGCAATGCCACCGAATCTCCCGCTCATGACAGAGCGCTCCGCGGCCAGGAATAGATGTAGTCCCGGCTCCTGCTCCCCGGTGTCGCGAGACCGTCACTTCGCCCAACCAGGACGAAGCCGGCGACTCATAGGACGCTGGCATGCGCTGAAACGCGCCCCGTCGAGTCAAGCATCCCCCGTTCTCGGGTCTAGATCATGAAACAGGTTCGGCCAGCTGCGTTGCTGGCGCACGCAAGGGGTGCCGACGTCCGAGGCCGACAAAGCACAGGTGCGAAGTGGCGACCACCAGCAGAGCAGCGCCGAGGAGATGTGCCTCCACCAGCAGCACGGGCAGTCCCACGAAGTACTGGGTGATCCCAATGAGGCCCTGGACCACCTCGACCGCGAGCACCCACCAGGCGGCCCGATGCACCACTGCGGGACCGTTCCGGGTCAGCAGGATGAGCGCGATCGTCAGACCGATCAGCAGGTAGACCGACTCGGCGTGCACGCGACTCATCAGCGCGACGTCCAGGCCGGTCCGACCGGCCTCCGGGTCTCCGCTGTGCGGACCGCTTCCCGTTGTCAGCGTCCCCAGGACCAGGGCCACGCCCAGGTCTGCGGCAATGGCCAGCCCCAGGAATCGTCGTCGTCCGGCCAGAGTGGCGCGGTCAGGGGCGGGCTCACGTGAGCGAAGGTGGAGTCGGGTGGCGATCGCAACCAGCGTCATCGAGACCAGGAAGTGCAGGGCGACCGTGTACGGGTTCAGGCCGGTCAGCACAGTCAGGCCACCGAGCAGCGCCTGTCCGGCGATGCCCAGCACAACGCCGAACGCACTCAGGTAGAGGTCGCGCCGGCGGGACGTCCAGACGGCGTACAGGGTCACCAGCGCGATCAGGCCGACCACCCCGGTCAGCGAGCGGTTTGCGAACTCGATCACGCCGTTGATCTCGAGTTCCGGCGTCGGAAAGAAGTCCTCGTCGGTGCAGGTCGGAAACGTCGGACAACCCAACCCGGAGCCGGTCAGCCGTACCGCGCCGCCGGTCAGGACGATCCCCACCTGTGCGATCAGGTTGAGCAGGGTGATGCGGCCGAGGGAGATGCCGAAAACGGCTCCCTGGCGTGGGGTGATGGCACTGTCCGTGAGCTTGGCAGGCACCCGATCAGCGTAGGCCGCGGACGTCAGTGCAACCCCACCGCTCGAGTAAGGACACCCTTACTGGAAG
The DNA here is from genome assembly GCA_030862345.1 of Actinomycetota bacterium. GTDB lineage: Bacteria > Actinomycetota > Actinomycetes > Mycobacteriales > Geodermatophilaceae > JACCQS01. Next base: position 4,013 of record JALZDV010000454.1, read on the forward strand.
GCTCCCTGTAAATACGTCACAATGTTGTTGTGGAATCCGCCGTGTTGGTCTCTGCGCAGCCGCGTGCGTCCAGCCGCCTCGACGTGGGGCGGAGCGCGTCCGATGACGGCCGCACAAGGGACCGGGTGATCGACCTGTTGTGGCGCGAGGGTCCGCTCAGCGCCGCCGAGCTCGCATCCCAACTCGGCATCTCGCCCGCGGCCGTGCGCCGACACCTGGATGCCCTGGAGGCTCAGGGACGGATTCAGGGCCATCCCGCCCCGCACAAGGCCACCCGCGGCCGCGGACGTCCGGCTCGGGAGTTCACCCTCACCAGTGCCGGTCGGGAGCGCTTCCCACATGCCTACGACGACTTGGCAGTAGCCGCTCTTCGCCACCTGGCGCGCAGCGGAGGCGCCGAAGCGGTCACCGCCTTCGCCCAGGAACAGCTCGCCGGGCTCGAAGAGCGTTGCACGCAGGCCGTCACCACTGCCGGAATGGATCGCTTCGACCGGGCCCGGGCACTGGCCGGAGCCCTGTCCCGGGAGGGTTATGCTGCCACGGCTTCAGGCCTGGCCGGGGGTGGTCAGCTCTGTCAGCACCACTGTCCGGTCGCGCATGTCGCGGCGGAGTTCCCGCAGCTGTGCGAAGCCGAGACCGCCGTGATCAGCCGCCTGGTCGGAACCCACGTCCAACGCCTGGCCACCATCGCCCGCGGTGACTCGGTCTGCACAACGAATATCCCCTCTGCCGCGATTTCTGAAGCGCACCAGGGCCACGCCCGACACCGCCCCGAAGACCTGAAACGCAACTCTGCCCCACACGTCTCCAACGAGAGGGACCCCGCATGACCACGACGGCTCCGCTGACCCAGGACGAGCAAATCGATGCCCTCGGCCGGTACAAGTTCGGCTGGGCGGACTCCGACCTGGCCGGGGCCACCGCGGCGCGGGGGATCTCTGAAGCGGTCGTACGGAACATTTCCGGGTTGAAGAATGAACCTGACTGGATGCTCGAGCGCCGGCTCAAGGGCCTGAAGTTGTTCGACAAGAAGCCGATGCCCTCCTGGGGTTCAGATCTGTCCGGCATCGACTTCCAGAACATCAAGTACTTCGTACGCTCCACCGAGAAGCAGGCCGCCACCTGGGACGACCTCCCGGCCGACATCAAGAACACCTACGACAAGCTCGGTATCCCCGAGGCCGAGAAGCAGCGGCTGGTGTCCGGTGTCGCTGCCCAGTACGAGTCCGAGGTCGTCTACCACCAGATCCGCGAGGACCTGGAGGAGCAGGGCGTGCTCTTCCTCGACACCGACACGGGGCTGCGCGAACACGAGGACATCTTCAAGGAGTACTTCGGCTCAGTGATTCCGGTGGGCGACAACAAGTTCGCCGCGCTGAATACAGCCGTGTGGTCGGGCGGCTCGTTCATCTACGTGCCGCCTGGCGTGCACGTGGACATTCCCCTGCAGGCCTACTTCCGGATCAACACCGAGAACATGGGCCAGTTCGAGCGGACCTTGATCATCGTCGACGAGGGTGCCTACGTGCACTACGTCGAGGGCTGCACGGCGCCGATCTACTCCAGCGACTCGCTGCACTCCGCGGTTGTCGAGATCATCGTGAAAAAGAATGCCCGCTGCCGCTATACGACGATCCAGAACTGGTCCAACAACGTCTACAACCTGGTCACCAAGCGGGCCGTGGCCCACGTGGGCGCGACGATGGAGTGGGTCGACGGCAACATCGGCTCCAAGGTCACGATGAAGTACCCGGCGGTCTGGATGACCGGCGAGCATGCCAAGGGAGAGGTGCTCTCCGTGGCCTTCGCGGGAGAGGGTCAGCACCAGGACGCCGGCGCGAAGATGGTGCACGCCGCACCGAACACCTCCTCGACCATCGTGTCCAAGTCGGTGGCCCGCGGCGGTGGCCGTACCTCCTACCGCGGTCTCGTCCAGATCGACGAGGGTGCGCACGGCTCCCGCTCAACAGTGAAGTGCGATGCGTTACTGGTCGACTCGATCAGCCGGTCGGATACCTATCCGTACGTCGACGTTCGCGAGGACGACGTGTCGATGGGGCACGAGGCGACCGTGAGCAAGGTCAGCGACGATCAGCTGTTCTATCTGATGAGCCGCGGCCTGACCGAGGACGAAGCCATGGCCATGGTCGTCCGCGGGTTCGTCGAGCCGATCGCCCGGGAACTTCCGATGGAATACGCGCTCGAGCTCAATCGGCTCATCGAGTTGCAGATGGAAGGGGCGGTGGGTTGATGGCGGCTGTTCTCGCCGACCCACAGCAGATCTCCGACGCACCGCACACCGACGTAGGGATGTCAGGCTTGGACACCGCGACCTTCGCTGCCCCGACGGGGCGCGAGGAGAACTGGCGCTTCAGCCCGATGCGACGGCTGCGGCCGCTGCTGGCGGGTCAGGCCTCGGACGCGCATCTGACCTGGGAGAGCCGGCTTCCGGCTGGCGTCGAGCTGGTCACCGTTGAGGCTGACGATCCGGCATTGGACGCGGTTCCGGACCCGATTGACTTTCTCTCAGAGCTGGCCCGCCGGCATTCAGGTGGAGCCGTCATCCTCCGGATCCCCAAAGCGGCGGAACCGACCGAACCAGTTGTCATCCGGTTGTCCGGCACCGATCCCGAAGCTCTCGTCTGGGGGCACGTGGTGGTCGAGGTCGGCGAGCATGCCAGCGCTCGGGTCGTTCTGGACCACGCCGGAAGCGCGCGTTACGCAGCGAACGTGTCGGTACTGGTCGGTGACGGTGCCTCTCTGGAATTGGTGCACGTACAGGACTGGACGGATGCTTCCTTGCACTCGGCGCATGTCGCGGCCCGGGTAGGACGCGATGCCCGTTACAAGTCGATGCAGGTCAGCCTGGGTGGTTCGGTCGTCCGCATCGTCGAGACGGTGACCTTCGACGGTCCCGGCGGGGACGCCGAACTCAACGGCCTCTACTTCGCCGATGCCGGACAACACCTCGAGCACCGGCTGTTCATCGAGCACCAGCAACCGAACTGCCGCAGCCGGGTCTCCTACAAGGGAGCCCTGCAGGGCGCGAGTGCCCGGACCGTCTGGGTAGGTGACGTCTTCATCGGTGCCCCGGCGGAGGGGACCGACACCTACGAGATCAATCGCAACCTGGTCCTGTCGGAAGGGGCCCGGGCCGACTCGATCCCGAACCTGGAGATCGAGACCGGCCAGATCATCGGAGCCGGACACGCCAGTGCCACCGGGCGATTCGACGATGAGCAGTTGTTCTACCTGCGCTCGCGCGGGATCCCGGCCGACGAGGCGCGCCGCTTGGTCGTACGTGGGTTCTTCGCCGACCTGATCGGTCGGATGGGAGAGCCTGAACTACAGGAACGCCTCATGGCGCGTATCGAGGCACGGCTGTCCGCGGCAGGTGTCCTGTGACCGTGGGAGAGGGCTTCCGCCGCGCCTGTCTGCTCGAAGAGGTGCCCGATCCTGGCGCGCACCGGGTCGAGTTCGACGACATCGACGTGGCAATCGTCCGCAGCGATGGCGCCGTGTACGCGATCGAGGACGTCTGCTCGCACGCCGAAGTGGCGTTGTCCGAGGGTGATGTCGAAGGCAGCACGATCGAGTGCTGGATGCACGGATCGTGCTTCGACCTCTGCAGTGGCGCACCCACCGGACCGCCGGCAACCGAGCCGGTCGACGTCTTCGATGTGCAGGTCATCGATGGTGTCGTTTATGTCAACCAGACCGCCAGAGCGACGAAGGGGCCCCGACAGAATCTGTCGGCGGTCCTGAAGCAGAAGGAGCAAGCCACATCGTGACCACCAGCAGCACCAGCCCGGTAGCAGGATCGGCTGGCTCCGTGTTGGAGATCCGCGGTCTGCATGTGAGCGTCGGCGACGGAGCCAACGGCGAGCAGCCCAAAGAAATCCTCAAGGGCGTCGACCTGACCATCCGAGCCGGTGAGACGCACGCCATCATGGGTCCCAACGGTTCTGGCAAGTCGACCCTCGCCTACAGCATCGCCGGGCACCCGAAGTACAGCATCACGTCCGGCACAATCACTCTCGACGGTGAAAACGTCCTCGAGATGAGCGTCGATGCGCGGGCGCGAGCCGGACTGTTCCTCGCAATGCAGTACCCCGTCGAGGTCCCCGGAGTCTCGGTCTCCAACTTCCTGCGTACCGCAGCCACGGCGATCCGAGGGGATGCGCCGAAGCTCCGCACCTGGGTCAAGGAGGTCCGAGAAGCCATGTCCGGCCTGAAGATGGACCCCGCCTTCGCTGAGCGCAACGTCAACGAG
>JALZDV010000462.1 GCA_030862345.1 Actinomycetota bacterium
ACTCGATCCAGACGAGCACAACGATGATGTGCCGGACTCGGAGAGCGAATCACCCGAGTCCCACGTGCATCGAGCCTGGCGGGTCGACGAGATCGAAGCCGAGCTCCTGAGCGCCGCCCGGCAGGAAGTCGTCAACGCCCGCCACCAGCCCGGGGCTGATCCGAAGGTGGCCGATGACGTACTCCGGCGACTCGATGCCCGCAGCGCTCAGCCCGGTGTCCTTCCCCACCCCGAGGACGACGGGAAACGTGGCGAATCCGGCTGACTCCGCGGCGGCTCGACCGCTACGCGTCGGCGTCATCGGGGCAGGCTCCATCGGCGTCGTGCACGCCCGGTCGGCTCGACGCGCCGGAGCCGAGGTCGTCGCCGCTGTCGGGTCCGCGCCGGAGCGCGCCGGAACTGCAGCATCCAAAGTGGGTGCCCAGCGCGGGTATCCGGATTTGGCCGCGCTACTTAGAGAGTGCGCCGTAGACGTCGTCCACGTGTGTACCCCGAATGCCAGCCATGCCGATCTCGCGCTGACCGCCGTACGGGCCGGGGTCCATGTGGTCTGCGAAAAGCCGCTCACCACCGATCCGGAATCGGCTCGGCTGCTCACCTCCGCGGCGGAGCGCGCCGGAGTCGTGGGGACGGTTCCGTTCGTCTACCGATTCCACCCGATGGCCCGGGAGTTCCGGGCCCGAGTTGCCGCCGGTGAAACCGGTCGGCCGGCGCTCCTGCACGGGCACTACCTGCAGGACTGGCTCTCCCGCGCAGCCGAGACGAACTGGCGGGTCTCGGCCCTTGCCGGTGGCCGCTCCCGAGCATTCGCCGACATCGGGTCGCACTGGTGCGATCTCGCCGAGTTCGTGAGCGGACAGCGGATCGCTCGGCTCTCGGCGCGGACGAGCACCGTTGCCGCGCACCGTGGCCCGCTCGACGATGCCAGGGCCGTGGACACCGAGGATTCGGTCAGCCTCAGCTTCGTCACCGATGGTGAAGTCCTCGGGAGTGCGGTGATCTGTCAGGTCGCTGCCGGCCGCAAGAACCGGGTCTACGTCGAACTGTCCGGCACCGACACGAGTCTGGCCTTCAACCAGGAGGAGCCGGAGATGCTCTGGGTCGGCAGGCGTGAAGGCTCCGCAGTGCTGATCCGCGATCCCGACGCCCTCTCGCCCGAGGCGGCCAGGTACTGCACCCTGCCAGCCGGGCATGCCCAGGGATATCAGGACTGCTTCGACAACTTCGTCGCCGACACCTACGCGGTGATTGGCGGTGCTCCGGTTCCGACTGGCCTTCCGACCTTTGCCGACGGGTTGCGATCGACCGAGATCACCGCCGCCGTCCTGACCTCGGCCGAGAATGACGGAACCTGGGTCGACGTACCACCCCCCGACCCGACTCAGGGGACCCCTGCGACGTTAGGTTCGTAAGATTCTTCCCCTGTCACGGGCTGTCGGCCGAGTCGGGGTGGGTCAGCGGCGGGAGCGGGCAATGCTGGCCAGTGCGATGCCCGCGGCCACACTGACATTCAGCGACTCGGTGTCCGAGGTGATCGGGATCCGCGCCACGTAGTCACAGCCGGCGTGGACCAGCCGGGTCAGCCCGGAACCCTCGCCGCCGAGGACAAGCACGACCGGCTGATCGGCCAGATCCAGGTCGTCGATGTCCTGCTCGCCGGAGGCATCCAGGCCCACGGTGGTCAGGCCGGCCTTCTGGTACGACCCGAGTGCTCGGCCTAGGTTAACCGCACGGGCGACCGGTACGCGGGCCGCCGCACCGGCACTGGTCCGCCAGGCCGAGGCTGTCATCCCGACCGAACGGCGTTGCGGGACAACAACTCCGTGCGCGCCGAAGGCCGCAGCCGATCGTACGATCGCGCCGAGGTTGCGCGGATCGGTGACCCCGTCGAGAGCCACGATCAGTGCCGGCCGACCGGAATGCTGCGCGTGTACGAGCAAGTCATCCGGATGTGCGTAGGCGTACGGCGGGACCTGCAGCGCGATCCCCTGGTGCAGTGCACCGTGGGTCATCCGGTCCAGCTCCGGTCGGCCGATCTCCTGCAGCGCGATGCCGCGGTCGGCCGCGGTCCGAATCGACTCGTTGACCCGGTCGTCGACATCCATGCCGGTGGTCACGATCAGCGCCAGCGCCGGGATCTTGGCGCGCAGCGCTTCCAGGACCGGATTGCGCCCGAGCAGCAGTTCCGGGGCATCGGCGGCCTTGCGCGCTCGTTGCCGGGCAACCTCTTCCCGGTGGGCGACCGCCTCCGCGCGCCGGGCCGCAGGGTGTCCGGTCCGCTCTTCGGCCTTGGGCGTCGGCTTACGCCCGGTCAGCTTCTTCCGTCCGTGCCCACCCGTGCCGGTCAAGGGACCTTTCTTCTTGGTCTGCGCCGCGGCTCGTCTGCCGGGCCGTCCGCGAGCGCTGGGGCTCACGGTCGTACCGTCCATCTGCTGCCTTCGGCGGTGTCCTCGACCGCGACACCGGCGGCGGCCAACTGGTCGCGGATCGCATCGGAGGCCGCGTAGTCCTTGCGTGCCCGGGCGACCGTGCGCTGTTCCAGCAACGCCTCCACGAGCGCACCGACAACGCCGGACCCGGTCATGGTCGCGGGGAATCCGCTGCCGGTCACCCGGGCGGGGACGCTGCCTCTGCTCACCCAAGGCTCGGACAGCGGATCAAGCCCGAGGATGCCGAGCATCGCGCGTACCGAGCCCAACGCGCCGCGTACCCGGACGTCGTCACCTGCGGCGAGGGCGGCATTGCCGCTGCGCACGATCTCGTGGATGCAGGCGACGGCGGCCGGCGTACCGAGGTCATCGTCCATCGCCGCGGAGAAGTCCGCGCACACCAGCGGCGCACCGGCGTCGGCACCCACTCGCTCGGCGGCGCGGGCTACGAAACCCTCGATCCGCTCGTACGCCGTGGCCGCCTCGGCCAAGGCGCCCTCGGAGAACTCCACAGAGGACCGGTAGTGCGGAGCGACCAGGTAGTACCGC
>JALZDV010000472.1 GCA_030862345.1 Actinomycetota bacterium
GAACAACTCGAACAGGCCCTCACCCTGAGCCACGAGATTGGCGACCGGTCCGGTGAAGCCACAGCCCTGACCATTCTCGGCGCCGTTTATTGGCAACAGGGCCGTTACGGGCAGGCCGCCGAACAGCTCCAACAGGCCCTTACCCTCCTCCATGAGATCGGTGGCAACCCGATCGGTGAAGCCCGCGCCCTGGACTTCCTCGGCCTCGTCTACCGGGGGCAGGGCCACTACCAGCAGGCCACCGAGCATCACCAGCAGGCCCTTGCTCTGTTCCGGGAATTCGGCGACCGGTCCGGTGAAGCCCGGGCTCTCAACGGCGTCGGTGAGACCCTGCACGCCACGGGGCAGCATCGCGAGGCACGCAGCCAGCACACCGCTGCCCTGACCGTAGCCACCCGGCTCGGTGACCGCTACGAGCAGGCACGCGCCCACAACGGCATCGCCCACACCTACAACGCCACAGGACAGGCTGTCCAGGAGGCCCGCCATCACTGGCACCAGGCCCTGGCCTTGTACACCTCACTCGGCGTCCCCGAAGCCGAGGACGTCCACACCCACCTGGCCACACTCGAACAAACACCGGACCAGGACGGACACTGATAATTCGATAGCGTGTCACTCCGTTGAACTTCGTTCCTGATCTTGTAGGACTGCAGGCGACTGATCCAGGCGGCTCGCCGTCAGGCGGAGAATCACTCCTACAGCGCGCCGAGTTGGAAAATGGGCTGATCGCCTCGCGGCCCGTCGGTGAGCAGGTCGATGTAGGGCGTCGGTGGCAAGCTCGGGCTGCCCATCACGGCACTCCTTTCCATGACCCGGGCGCCTGCACAGCCGCTGGGCCGCGTTTCGACGCCCGGCACAAGCAACAAGCTGTGCTATGGCCACCGTCGTTTTCTCCGTCGAGGTGCCCGACGTCGAATCCGTCCCGCGTGATGGCGGCCCGGTCTCGCGGTCGAGGGTCGCTGCGATCAGGTGGCGGTGACACCCATGCGGGCGGCCCTCAACCCCGAGCCTCGCCAGCCGTGCCAGCGTCGCCTCCAGGCGGCGGGGGCCAGCGTTCCGCCACCGCAGCGGCGTCGAACTACATGCCCACGGACCAGCTATTTACCGACCTTATCGAGGCACATGCTTCCACTGGCCGCCATCTGCCGCCCTACTTCCTGACCGGCACCCAGTCGGTACCTACCGCCCAGCCCTCCAGCCACACCCTCCGGTCGGGGAAACCACCTGCGCCATCAGAAAGGGCCACCTGCCACGACCCGGTCTGCGGGTGCCAAACCACCAGATCATCCTTGCCGTCCCCATTCACATCCCCCAGCGGACGCGAGAAAGGCAATACACAGGGTGCAGTTCTTGGCACTGCTGTCGACCTGGCTCGGGACGGCGTGAGATTCACCGTGTGACGCTCCCCGGCGCGAATCCAACGGTCGATGGGAGCGCTCTCGGCGAGCCACACAGTGTCGACGACCGGCGCTCGCCGGAAGGCATAAACGCTGATCGACTGCGGCCGCCAGTCTGGCGCCACGGCGCGGCCGAGGGCGTCCAGGAACTTGCTGCGCTTGTTGACGGTGCGCTCGTTGTACCCCCTGACGAACTCGTCCAATAATTCGCGGCGTCTGCCGGAGCCTTCGTCGTCCGATTCAAAAACCGCCACGGGCACGATCAGTCCCCCGTAACGCGGGACATCGACGCTCCACTCCTTGCCCATGTGGCGACGCTCGCCGGTGTCGACGTCGCCGTATGGGCCAGCGATGTCGAACTCGGTCTGTCCATTCGCTGGAGAGTTGACCAGCAGCAGAACGAAGCTCTCGTCAGAACTGCTACCCCGATCAAACTTGCTCTCCTTGATGCAGTGCAGATCCTCGAAGCGCACCGTGACGCGGAGGTCGCCCCCGTTGGGGATAGCATTGAGTCGTCCCACAATACGGTAGTTGCCTTCGTCACCGCCGTCGCAGCGCAAGTCAAAATCAGAGATGCTGCCCGCGGCCGCAATTTCTACGAGTTCTGCCCAGCTCCAGGTTCGCTTATCTCCGGCCACAAAGTCCGCGTGCCCCGCGATCAGTGACAGCAGGAAATCCCCGAGATCGTCGATGATGTCCCCGACGAGAGTGGTCAGGTCCTTCCAGGCCGCAGCAAGGAGTTCCAGCACATCCGCGGCGGAGTTGTGGAGCGTAAGCTCGGTGGGGATCGCGGGGAGAGGACCGAGGACGTAGGCGGCGTGCCCCCCAGCCTCGAAGTCGTTGAACTCAAAAAGCCGGTTCTCGCCCAGGCCTCCGCCGCCGGGTCGCCGCTCGTGCATGTGGTCGAGCAGGACCGGGTGGCCCCCGAGGCCTTCGGCGTAGATGTCAGCGTCGGTGCCCGCCCCCGGGTCGCCCGCGGTGCTGACTTCGATACGCAGGAACCAGCCTTCCTCGCGGTCATTCGGCCTTGGCGGGTAGTGTCCGGCGGAGAGGAAGGTATGCAGCATGCGGCTGCTGTCCTCGTACTGGTCGAGGTCCGGCGTGTAGCCGGACAGCCAAGCGCTAATCTCCGGAGGTCCCGGGTAGGTCTTCCGGCCAGTGCGCTCCTCAGTCATTACCCGGCGCCAGTAGTCCCAGTAGCCGAGACCGTCCATCAGGCGCTGCAGGCTACTAAGCCACTGGTAGGAGTGATTCTCCGCCAGACGGCGAGCCGCCTCAAACAGCTCGGCTCCGCTCGTGTCCGGATGCACGTCCCGCTGCTGCACGCCGATTTCGGCCTGCCATGTGCTGTCCAGTGCGATGCCCGGTTCGACCATCCACACCTCGTCCGGCACCCGGACACCGGCGACGGTCACCGGACGTGCTGGCGCAGTCCCAGTGCTACATTCGCGCCATCTCCGGCAGAGCGCCGTGTTGGAAAATGGGCTGATCGCCTGGCACATCAGGTCCATCATCGTGGAACCGACGAATTTCCGCAGGAGGGCGCAGTCCAGAGCTGGCTTGCCGTGCGGCTTGAAACCCAGGTGGTCCGGCAGCTCGTAAGTGCCGGTGTACAGGTGGGGTTCCCCGGCGGCTGGACGATGCTGGAACCAGGTCTGGTGACGGCGGTTGGGGTCATCGACCCAGTTGGAGTGCGAGTAGAAATCCTGAGCCGCGTGCAGGCCCACGCCCACGATGTGGCGTGCGGCTGACACGTCACCCCTCTCGGCCGCCCACAGCAATCCTGCTACCGTCCCCCCGAGATACCGGTCCCACATGCTGCTGACTTGCCGAAAGCTGGTCAGATCATCGAAATGCACCTTAATGAGCGACTCGTGGGTAAGCAAGGCGGCTTTGAGCCGGGCCAGGCCGCCCCCGGCCCACCAAAGAGGGTTGTACAGGTAGGAGTCAACGTAATCGGTGTGCCAAGCGAGCGCGGCAGCCGCAGAGCCAGGGTCCGGCTTTCCTTCGGCGTCCCTGCCGTATCCAACGGCCCACCCAGCTCGCCGGGCGGCCTCCCATGTTATGTGCTCGTGATGCCACGGCCCCGCGGCCGGATCCTCTCCACCGAAAGCGGGCAGGGCCTGTACCCATGCACGTAAGCCCAGCAGTAGTCCGATCACCTCTGCCTAACCTCTCCCCGGCCGGGTCTGCCGTTCCGCGTTGACCACAAAGTGACTCAGAGCCGCCGCAGGGTTCAAACGCCACCCTTGACCGGTCTGGAAGTATCGGATCACGCTTGTCTACTCCTCATCAGAAGGGGGCGTCAAGGAGCAATGCTTGAAACCTGTGGATGAGCAAGATCACGGAGGGGTCGTACCCTCCCGATCATCCTGAACAGGTCCCTCAAGCAAGGCCGGCGGGCCAACGCCGGTCAGGAAGGTACGACCGTACTCACGGTAGTGGCTGAAGAGTCCGATGACCGTGACGACCGCAGCGGCGCTGACCGTGCCGGTAGCTCCTCATCGTTGATCGACGAGATCGTCCGGGAGGGCGCCCCGCGGGT
>JALZDV010000006.1 GCA_030862345.1 Actinomycetota bacterium
GGCCGAACCGACCTGTGCAATGCCGGTCGGATCGATTCCTTACGCCTCGAGGAGGGCGACGGCCCGCTGTCGGTCCAGGTCGTGCTGGCCTAGCCTGTCCCGGACGCGGATTGAGCTGGAAGTGACCCGCATCCAGGATCCAGAAGTTCCTCAGGCTCGGTAATCCATGACCTGCTCGGACGGCGCGAGTCCGTCTGCCATGTCGATGCCGTGGACGTCCAGAACGTGGTCGCGGAACCAGCGATCGAACGGCTCCTGCGAAACTGCCATGTCCTTGTACGCCGCCTCCACGTCATCGGATTCCACGTAGACGACCGCCACGTCTCCCTGCGGCGTGGCCTGGATCCAGACGGCCTCACGGGTGATGCCCAGCCGCTTGCGGGATTCCTCGTAGGCGCCGTTTCGTTCTCCTCGCCAGCACGACGTCATGGCTGCGCGGTCAGTCTCGGTCTTGCCCGGTAGAAGTGGTACGACGAAGCCCAATGCCGGCATTTCTGCCTCCTTTTCCCTTCGGGTCGGTCGGGACCAGCACTTGGTCCTCGCCAAGTCTCGGTCGCTCCGCGGCGTGAGACATCACTCAACTGAGCGATCTGCTCGGGGCCAGAAGGCCGGCCGGTGACCTGAGTCAGGAGGTCTCGGGCACCTTGGCAGCCAGCCCGGCCCGTGTGGACACCGAAAGCTTGCCGAAGACATGGCGTAGGTGGGTATTCACGGTGTGCGGCGATATGTACAGCCGCTTGCCGACCTCGCGATTGGTCAAACCCTCGGCGACCAGTTGCGACACGGCACGTTCGGTCGGGGTCAGGCTTGCCCAGCCGTCAGTGGGTCGTCGCCGCGACGCGTGACTGCCCCGCCGGACACCGAGCCGACGCAGCGCCGCGCCGGTCCTTGCCGTCCATGCCTGGGCACCTACTCGTTCGTAGGAGTCCAGAGCCTCGATCCAGAGTGCCTTGGCCTCCTCGACGCGGCCCGCTGACGTCAGCAACGAGGCGGTGTCCTCGCAGCTCGCCGCATGATCGAGGAACCGGCCAGCACGCCGGGCCGAATCAACCGACGCGAGCATGGTGTCAGGGTTCAGCTCAACCATGCCTCGACACCGCAGTGCGGCGGCCTGCACGCTGGGCACCTCGGTGGCCAGTGCTGCCGACGCCTCAGCCCAGCTCGTCACCTCATGTGCCAGCGCGGGCTCGTCGAATGTCAGAGCCAGCCGCACCAATGTTGGCGGGAGGTAGCGCTGGTAGTACCGGTTCTCCCGCTCGGCGTCGCGCTTCCACTCCCGCAGCAGCAGCTCGAAGGACCGCCTCGGCTGTCCTCGGGCCTCGGCCAGCATGGCGGCGACGTAGGCAACCAGTTGCATCCCGTACCGTGGCTGGTCCCCTTCGAGTTCAGGCTCCAGGTCCGCAAGCAGGTCCTCCGCGCTCGCCAGGTTGCCTCGGCTGACGTCGATCACTGTCTGGTAGGCGCGGGATTGAGGAACCGAAATTGGGGTGCCGTGCTCGTCGGCGGTCCGCAATCCGGTCTCCAACTCGGTGACGGCATCGTCCCATCTGCCGAGCAGGAAACTGACTTCCGCGGACAACAACAGCGTGTCGGCTAGGAGCCAGGCCGACCCCAGCTCCTCATACTCTGCCAGCGCGATGCGGTAAGCCCGGACGGCCTCTGTCATCCGATCCGAGTCGCACAGCGCCATGCCCAGGAAGAAGTGCGGATGCCGGAGCCTCGAATCTCGTTCGGCAGGCTGGCAGGCAAGGTCGACCGCCCGCTCGGAAAGTGCGACTGCGTCTCGGTATCGACCCTGGGCCTTCACCGCGACGGACATCGTCGTAAGGCTCCACACCGTCATCTCGGTGTCTTGGGTGCGCTCGGCAAGCTGGAGAGCCCGCTTCGCGGTGGCCTCACCACCGACAGGATCACCGGAAAACGTCCGGCCATAGCTGGCCTGCGCCAGGACGAGGGACTGATCAGTAAATGAAAGATCATGCGGCTTCTGCAGCCAAGATTCGGTCCACTCGATCAGCTCCGAGGCTCGATTCTGTAACGACAGCGCCGAGACGAGGGTGAGCCGCAGCGACTGGTCTGCTGCGGGGTGGTGTGATCGAGTCAGGCGGGCCTCTGCCATTCGTGCGGCTTCTCCCACGTGGCCGGCGGTGAGTAAGGCCCGAGCCAGTTCGGCGACCAGCAGGTCCTGATCCTGATGGCCGGTGGGAAGTAGCGCCTGGGCCCGCCGTAACAGCTCCACGCTGGCCGCTGGGTCCTGAGCGGAGACGTCCCGCGCCGCTTCGCGCAGTTGGTGCACCGCGGCCAGGTCTCCCGGTGCGGCGCCGAGAATCAGGTGGCTGGCGACCTGGGACAGCGGGGCTCCGGCCTGCCCCAGGGCAGCCGCGACCTCACGATGCAATGCCCGACGTACCGGTCCTGGTATGTCTCGGTAGATCGCCTCGTGAACGAGTTGGTGGCGGAACACCACAGCGTCGCTGCTTTCATCCAACAGACGGCTCCGGAAGGCTTCACCCAGGTCGACAAGCAGATCGAGGGCCGGCCGGGCGGTGAGTGCGGTCAGGTCATGGATCATGACCGCGTCACCGAGCACAGAGGTGATCTGCAATAGCTCCAAGGTCGGCCCAGGAAGGTATCGCAGTCTGCGCAGCACGAGCTCCCGGAGAGAGTCGGGCATGTCAGATGTCGCGACCTCCGCTTGCGTTCCGCTTCGCTGGATGACCCGCTCCGCGGCAAGTGACCGGATCAACTCGACCACCCATAACGGGTTGCCCCCGGCCTTGGCCAACAGCGCGCCCAGGACGGGTCCGGGCGCGAGGCCGAGTTCAACAGTTGCCAGCGCTTTCGCCTGCTCAGCATCCAGCGGTTCCAGCCGGACGAGTGCATTGTCAGAAGCCACGGCCTCGTCGAGGAGCTGATCGAGCTCCGCGGTTCGCGGGGAGGGACGCAGCGTGCCGACGATCAGGACGGGTACGTGGGAGAGCCGATGGGTCATGGACCGAAACGCGAGCAGTGTTGATGTGTCGGCCCAGTGCAGGTCCTCCAGCACCAAAACGATCGGAGTCGTGGTGCAGCTCCGCTCGATGAGATCCAGAACCTCCTCGACAACGCGGTACCGGAGGTCCGGTGCCAGTCCCGATGCAGCACTCGCTGGTCCGTTGTCCTCGCCGACCAACAGTCGCCCGATTTCCGCACAGCGCCGGTCGCGCGAATGCGGCCGCAGGTCGAGTGCCTGAGCGATCGGGCCGAACGGTCTAGTCCCCTCGAACGGATGCGCCTCGCCTCGGCAGACTGTCAAACCGGCCCGGCTGGCACTGTCGATCAGGCTGCCTACCAGCCGCGACTTTCCGATCCCAGCTTCCCCTTCGATCAGCAACGTCGAAGCTCTGCCACGTCGGACTTCGTCTACAAGGCGATCGACGAGCCCGACTTCGGAGTCCCGGCCGACGTGGGTGTCGCGCGGGGAGGAGGTCATCACCGGCATTGCTGTACCTCCCGATCGCGCATCACCCGTCACCCAGCACGTCGGCCAGGCACAGCCGAAGCCGGGCTAGCCCTTCGTGGATCCGCTGCGCATCGATCAGCCCACATCCGAGGATCAGCCCGGCTCTGGGATTGCTGAGCGAGAGATCCGACAGCGGCCAGACCGCTACGCCGCGGTCGCGGGCGCAGGCGACGACATCGTGTACCTGGGCGACGGTTGCTCGCGGCATCAGCGCGGACACATGCATTCCCCCGGCGGAGGAGATGGGTTCCAGCCACGGGTGCAGTTCCTCGCCGATCACGGTACGGATGACATCTCGCCGTACGCGGTAAATGCGGGCCATCTTGCGCACGTGCCTGGCCAAGCCGCCCTCCTCGATGAAGCCGGCCAACGCGAGTTGCCCGGGCAACGCCGTATGCCAGTCCGTCACGAACTTGGCACTGCGCAGCGGCTCGCGCAGTGCTGGGGGCGCCACGAGGAAACCCAACCGCAGGGTCGGCAACATGACCTTGGAGAAGGAACCCACATAGATCACCCGACCGTCGCGGTCGAGGGTGTGCAGTGGCTCCAATGCCTTCCCTGCATCGGCGAAGGCTGTGTCGTAGTCGTCCTCCATGATGACGGCGTTGCGTCGAGCGGCCCAGTCCACCAGAGCGATCCGTCGCCGCAGGGACAGCGCGACACCCAACGGGTACTGATGAGAAGGCGTGACATAGACGAGCTTTGCTCGGTTCGGGATTGCGTCGACGACTATGCCGTCGGAGTCCACCGGCACACCGACGACCTCAGCTCCCAACGATTCGAACAGCATGCGGGGTGGCTGATAACCAGGATCCTCGACAGCGACGCAGTCGCCGGCTTCGATCAGCACCCTGGCCAACAGATCGGCGGCCTGCTGGGTGCCGTTGGTGATGAGGATGTCCCGCGGGTCGGCGGTGATGGATCGCGACACCGCGAGATAGCCGGCGACGGCGGCGCGTAACCGCGGATCACCGCTCGGCTCGCCGTAGACCCCGCTACGTACGCGGTGACCGCGCAGTTCCTCCGACATCAGCCGCCGCCAGGACTGGTAGGGGAACAGTGATGCGTCGGGCACACCCGCCCGGAAGTCGAATTCAGCGCCGGGGGCAGTTGTGTGTTCGCTCACCGGCAGATCGGTCCAGACTGAGCGGGGCGTGAGCTTGGCCGTACGGACGGCCGCTGACGACTGCTTGCGGAGGGACAGTTCGTTGCTGACGAACGTGCCGGCGCCGACCCGCCCGGTGGCGAATCCCTGGGCGGTCAGTTGGTCGTAGGCGGCGGTGACCGTGTTCCGCGAGACCCCGAGCAGCTTGGCCAGATCCCGACTCGGGGGCAACATCTGCCCGCGGGTGAGGCGACCGCCGAGGATGATGGCCCGGATCTGTCGATAGATCTGACCAGCCAGATCGACCCGGCCGTCGAGGCTGAGCCGCAGATCCATGTTCGGACGCTAACCAGGCCATTCGGAGGCAGCAAGCCAAGATCGAGAGACGGCCAACAATCGTGACCTGTGCGTGATTGGCCCAGCGGAGTTGGATCTGAGGACGTGCACCGCAGGTCCCTGGCCGGTAACCGAAAACGCGGCTACCGGCGTCTGGTCAAGCGGACTTCTCGCGGCGTTCGCGCTTGGGCGCCGCACGCGGGACGATCGTCGGGTTCACGTGGTCGAGGACGACCTCGCGGGTGATCTTGACGGTGGCGACGTCAGTACGCGAGGGCACCTCGTACATCACCGACAGCAGTACCTCTTCCATGATCGCCCGCAACCCGCGCGCGCCGGTGCCGCGCAGGATGGCCTGATCGGCGATCGCCTCCAGCGCGTCGTCGGTGAATTCCAGCTCGACACCGTCGAGTTCGAACAGCCGCCGGTACTGCTTCACTAGCGCGTTGCGCGGCTCGGTGAGAATCCGGATCAGCGCCTCGCGGTCGAGTTTCTGCACGCTGGCGATCACTGGCAACCGGCCCACGAACTCCGGAATCATGCCGAACTTGAGCAAGTCCTCGGGCATCACTTCGCCGAAGACGTTGCGGGAGTCGATCTCGGCCTTGCCGCGGATCTCGGCCCCGAACCCGATCCCCTTGGCACCGGTGCGGTCCTCGATCACCTTGTCCAGGCCCGCGAACGCGCCGCCGACGATGAACAGCACGTTCGTCGTATCGATCTGAATGAACTCCTGATGCGGATGCTTGCGACCACCCTGGGGCGGTACCGAGGCTGTGGTCCCCTCGAGGATCTTCAACAGCGCCTGCTGAACACCCTCACCGGACACATCGCGGGTGATCGAGGGGTTCTCGGACTTGCGGGCGATCTTGTCGATCTCGTCGATGTAGATGATGCCGGTCTCGGCGCGCTTCACGTCGTAGTCGGCGGCCTGGATCAGCTTGAGCAGGATGATCTCGACGTCCTCGCCGACGTATCCCGCCTCGGTGAGCGCGGTGGCATCGGCGATGGCGAACGGGACGTTGAGCAGGCGGGCCAATGTCTGGGCGAGGTGGGTCTTGCCACAGCCGGTCGGGCCGATCATCAGAATGTTGGACTTGGACAACTCGACGCCGTCATCGCGGCCCGGCTTGTCTCCACCGGCCTGGACCCGCTTGTAGTGGTTGTAGACCGCCACGGCGAGGCTCTTCTTGGCGCTGTCCTGCCCAATGACGTACTGCTCGAGGAACTCGAAGATCTCGGTCGGCTTCGGCAGTTCGTCGAACTTGAGGTCCGCGGTCTCGGACAGCTCCTCTTCGATGATCTCGTTGCACAGATCGATGCATTCGTCGCAGATGTAGACCCCAGGGCCGGCGATCAGCCGCTTGACCTGCTTCTGGGACTTGCCACAGAAGGAGCACTTGAGCAGGTCGCCGCTCTCACCGATGCGTGCCACGCGGTCCCCTTCTTGTCCTCGTCCTGGTTGAGTTCCTGCCGTCCGGCGACGCTACCGCCTTTGAGCGGCGCTGCCGGTTTCTCACAGGGTACGGCGCCGCGCGGTGCTGGCCCTACGAAATAGGACGTTTCGTTTGGGTCTGGCGT
>JALZDV010000009.1 GCA_030862345.1 Actinomycetota bacterium
GAGCGGGCTCGCGCACTACACCAGACGCTACGAGGACCTGGTCACCGAGATTGCGCTGCTGGAGCAGCGGCTGAAGTCCGGCGCCACCAAGCCGGGCCAGGTGATCGCGAAAGCTCGTGAGATCGGCGCCAGTCTTGACACCGCTTCCGTCGTCGGGGACCTGGCCGGCTTGCGTGGCCGCGCCGAAGAACTCGTGACCACGGCCGAGGCCGCACTGGCCGGTGACCACCAGCGCCGCGATGCCGAGCGGGCTGAGGCCGTCGCTGCCAAGCAAGCCCTCTGCGTGGAGGCCGAGCAACTCGTCGACAGCAAGCAGTGGAAGGCCGCCGGAGAGCGGTTCAAGGCCATCGCCGATGAGTGGAAGACCATCCGGGGCCCGGATCGCAAGACCGGCGAGGTCCTGTGGAAGCGGTTCGCAGCCGCGCGTGATGCGTTCGGCAAGCAGCGCGGCGCCCACTTCGCGGAACTGGACCGTCAACGCGAGACCGCCCGGGAGCAGAAAGCTGACCTCGTACGTGAGGCCGAGAAGCTGTCCACCTCCACCGAGTGGGCGCCGACCGCCACCCGGATGAAGGGACTCATGACGAAGTGGAAGGCTGCCCCCCGCGCCAGCCGAGAGGCCGAGGACGAGCTCTGGACGAAGTTCCGGGCTGCGCAGGACGCGTTCTTCGCCGCACGCACCGCGGCCTTCAGCAAACAGGACGCCGAGTACGAGAGCAATCGGGTGCTCAAGGAGGAATTGCTCACCGAAGCCGAGCGGATGGACCCGAAGAGCGACCCCCAGGGTGCGCAGACAGCACTGCGCGGGATCCAGGATCGCTGGGAGAAGATCGGAAAGGTCCCGCGGGAGGCGGTCCAGCCGCTCGACGATCGGATGCGAGCGGTGGAGAGCCAGGTCCGCGAGGCACTCGACGCCCGCTGGGCCGGATCTTCGGCCAACGACAATCCGATGCTTGCCAGCATGCGGGACAAGGTGGCCGACGCCACCGAGAAACTGGCCCGGGCGCAGAGATCCGGCGATGCCAAGCGGATCCGTCGTGCCGAGGAGGACCTGGCAAAGTGGCAGGGCTGGCTGCGCGAGGCCAACGTCCAGTAACCGACTCAGACCCGTGCGGGTAGCACCGGCATGCCCAGTGTGACGACCGGTGCGGCCGTCGGCGTCTCGGTGGATGCGTCGGCGCTGCGGTCACCGGCCGTCGTACGGCGGTGGGCGAGTAGCGGCCCGTCGGCAACGAGGTGATGTGGCGCGGCGTAGGTGACTTCGGTGGTCACCAGGTCACCGGGGCGTACCTCGGTATCGGCCGGTACGGCGAAGTGGACCAGCCGCCCGTCGCGGGCCCGCCCGGTACGCCGTCCGGTCGCGGCGTCCTTGGTTCCGTCCGCCGTTGCCACGAGCACTTCAACCGCGCAGCCGAGCAGAGCTTGGTTCTCCTCCTGCGAGATCCGGCGCTGCAGGTCGACGAGCCGTTCATAGCGCTCCTGGACCACGGGGCGCTCCACCTGGTCGGGCAGCAGAGCAGCGGGTGTTCCCGGGCGGGCGGAGTATTGGAAGGTGTAAGCGCTGGCGAACCTCGCCTCCTGCACAAGAGATAGTGTCTGTGCGAAGTCGTGCTCGGTCTCCCCCGGAAAGCCGACGATGATGTCGGTACTGATCGCGGCGCGCGGGATCGCTGCGCGTACCCGCTTCAGGATCCCCAGATAACGGTCCCGGCGGTACGAGCGGCGCATCCGGCGCAGTACGTCATCCGACCCCGATTGCAGCGGCATGTGCAACTGGGGGCAGACGTTGGCCGTCGTGGCCATCGCGTGGATCACGTCGTCGGTGAAGTCACGCGGGTGCGGGCTGGTGAACCGGACCCGGTCGAGGCCCGATATCCCACCGCAGGCCTCGAGCAGGTCGGCAAAGGCACCCCGGTCGCCGAAGCCCACGCCGTAGGAGTTGACGTTCTGGCCCAGCAAGGTGACCTCCAAGACACCTTCTACGACAAGTGCCTCGACCTCGGCCAGGATGTCGCCGGGATGCCGGTCCACTTCCTTGCCCCGGAGCGACGGAACGATGCAGAACGTGCAGGAGTTGTTGCATCCCACCGAGATGGACACCCACGCCGAGTACGCCGAGTCCCGTCGGGCTGGCAGACTCGACGGAAACACCTGTAAAGACTCCGCAATCTCGAGCTGGGCCGTCTCGTTGTGCCGGGCGCGTTCGAGCAGCACCGGCAAGGAGCCCAGGTTGTGCGTCCCGAAGACCACGTCCACCCAGGGGGCCTTCTCGAGGATGAGGCCGCGGTCCTTCTGCGCCAAGCAGCCGCCGACGGCGATCTGCATGCCTGGCCGCTTGGCCTTCACCGAGGCCAGGTGACCCAGATTGCCATACAGCTTGTTGTCCGCGTTCTCCCGCACCGCGCAGGTGTTCAGGACCACGACGTCGCCGTACACGCCCTCGTCCGCGCGGGCATACCCTGCCGACTCGAGCAATCCGGACAGTCGCTCGGAGTCGTGCACGTTCATCTGGCAGCCCAATGTCCGCACGGAGTACGTGCGCTCGGTCCGGGAGGCGGCGGTCTTGGACGTAGTCACAACGCCAACGAGACTACGGCGCCCCGGGGCAAGCTAGGTGAGGTCCGGTAGCACCTGGCCGTTGCTCAACCGTGACCACCTATCTGGTTGCGGCGGGTCCGAGTGGGAAAGGCCCTCGCTAGGGTGCAGCCCATGACCAGCCCCGCCCCGGTGACCAGCGGCCGCAACGGCGCCGGAACCCCGCTCGTCGAGATGACCGGGGTCAACAAGTGGTTCGGTGACCTGCATGTGCTCGCCGACATCGACCTGACCATCACCCGTGGTGAAGTCGTGGTGGTGATCGGCCCGTCGGGGTCGGGCAAGTCCACGCTGTGTCGCTGCATCAACCGTCTGGAGCCGATCCAGAAAGGCACGATCTCGATCGACGGCACGCTGTTGCCTGAGGAGGGCAAGGACCTCGCGCGGCTCCGCAGCGAAGTCGGCATGGTCTTTCAGAGTTTCAACCTCTTCGCGCACAAGACGATTCTGGACAACGTCACGCTCGGTCCGATGAAGGTCCGCAAGCAGCCGAAGGAGCAGGCACGCGAGCGCGCCAGGGAGCTCCTGGAGCGGGTGGGGATCGGGGAGCAGGCCGACAAGTTCCCGGCACAGCTGTCCGGTGGGCAGCAGCAACGAGTTGCGATCGCCCGGGCGCTGGCAATGGACCCCAAACTGATGCTCTTCGACGAACCGACCTCGGCTCTGGACCCCGAGATGATCAATGAGGTGCTCGATGTCATGACTCAGCTGGCCAAGGACGGGATGACGATGGTCGTGGTCACCCATGAGATGGGTTTCGCCCGCCGGGCCGCCAACCGAGTGGTCTTCATGGACGGTGGATCGATCGTCGAGGAGGCCACGCCGGAGCAGTTCTTCACCAATGCGCAGAGTGACCGAGCCAAGAGCTTTCTGTCCAAGATCCTTACCCATTAGTTGCCCACCATCCTGGTGTGGGCGACCGCTATCCCGAGAGGACCGGCTTCATATGAGACTCCGACGCAAAGTCCTGACCGCCAGCCTGGCCACCATCCTGATCGGCGTCAGCGCATGTGGAGGCGGGGGGGAGGACGCGGCCGACCCGCCAGTCGAGGAGAGCCCGGAGTTCGAGGCGGGAACGACCATGGCCGAGCTGGCTGAACAGGGAAGCATCACCGTGGGCACCAAATATGATCAGCCGGGATTCGGCCTGGAGAATCTAGAGGGAGAACTCGAGGGCTTCGACGTCGAGATTGCCAAGATCATTGCCGCCGCTCTCGGCATCGCACCCGAGGACATCGAATACATGGAGACGCCGTCATCCGTGCGCGAAGAAGTAATCGAGGATGGTGACGTCGACCTGGTCGCAGCGACTTACACGATCAACGAGGAGCGTGCGCAGCGGATCACCTTCGCCGGGCCGTACTACGTGGCCGGTCAGCAAATAATGGTTCTGGCGGACGACGACACGATCACCGGCCCCGACTCCCTGACGGAAAGCCCCGACACCAAGGTCTGCTCGGTCACCGGTTCCACGCCGTCGCAGACCATCCTGGAGTACCTCGCGAGTCCAGACCAGTTGGTGCTCTTCGAGGACTACTCGCTGTGCGCGGACGCATTGACTAACGGCCAGGTCCAGGCCGTGACCACGGACAACGTGATTCTGGCTGGTTACGTCAGCGAGTCCGATGGAGCATTCAAGCTCGTCGGCGAGCAGTTCACTGAAGAGCCGTACGGCATCGGGATCGAAAAGGGCGACGTCGAGTTCTGCGAGTTCATCAACGAAACGCTCGCCGAGGCCGCCGAGTCGGGTGCCTATGAGGAGGCCTGGAACTCCACCGCCGGCATGATCGAGGGCACCGAGCTTCCGGAGTTGCCCGAGCCAGCGCCGTGCGTCTGATCCGGCGATAACCGCCTATGCCGCGGCGCGTGGGCCGGAGC
>JALZDV010000059.1 GCA_030862345.1 Actinomycetota bacterium
GACCGATCATCTCCAGCTGGCGCACCTCGGCGTCGCCCATCATGACCTCCACCCTATGCACGACGAACGACGCGCCGAGCCACTCGTACGCGTCGGTACCGGAGACACGCTGGACCACCTCTTCGCCCCGGTCGTCGAGGATCTCGCCGTCGGCGCTCCAGACTCCGATCAGTGGCGTGAGTGCCGCCATCGCCTCACCGGGGTGTCCGGGCATCGGTCGTCAACCTCCCTCAGGTCGTTGCTTCAGCCTCCTGATACTGACCATGGTCGAGCCCCAGACTCATCGGTGATGGCGAAGCATCATCGAGGCTCCCGTCGATCACCGGATTGCTCCGTAAACCGATCGGCGGCCGGGACACCCGCTTACGCCGGACGCCGCGCAAACAACACGAATTCGCGTCCCGGCCGGTCAGGCGCTCCGCGGACTTCATCCACGGCATAGCCGTGCGCGACCAGCGCGGCCTGGACCTCGTCACGCTCCCGGAAGCGCAGCGTTGAGTCCGACGTCAACACCTGTCCGTCGGACTGGAACACCCACGTGCAGCGGAAGCTCACCAACGGCCCGCTCACATCGGTCAGCTCCACCCAGCTCTCGACCGCACCGGCGCCCTGGATCTCGGTGCGCCTGTACGTTGCCGCCCTGTTCCACTTCTGCCATCCGCGGTACGCCGGGTCACGGGTCTCGAAGACGAGGTGGCCATCGGGCCGCCACGCGTCATGCACGCCGCGCAGCGTGCTTCCCCAATCCGGTGCGTCGACAATCGCTTGGGCGACGTTGCCGGTCATCGTTGCCAGGTCCACCTGCATCGGGGGCAGGACTGTCGCGTCGCCGTGGATCCAGCGCACCCGCCCGGCGCCGGGTTTGGCTCGCGCAACACCAAGCGAGCCAGCCGCCGGGTCGACACCGGTCACCTCGAGGCCGCGGTCGGCGAGAAGCAGAGCGAACGTGCCCGTCCCGCAGCCCACGTCCAGCACGCGGCGGGCGCCGAATTCGTCAGCGATGGCGGCGTACACATCCAGGTCACTGCGGTCGGGGTCGAGCGGGTCGTAGATCGCGACCAGCCGCGGGTGTTCGAAGATCGCGTCAGGCATGCAGCCGACCATAAGCCGGTCTCGACCCAGATGCGGTTGCCGACGGCGGCGAGCCACGAGACCCCCGGGTGGCGGTATAACCCGTGGTGGCCCTACGTGTTGGAAAGCAATGATGGCGTCATGACGGTCGTGGGTCTGGGCGCGTGGTGCGACTTCGTGACCGAGGATGAGCTGCGCCGCCGGCTCGCCGACGAGGGGCGGTCTGCCGAGGAGGCCGAGCAGAGCGTCGAGAACTTCAAGCGTGGGGCCTCCTTCTGTGTGCACGAGTTCGCCGACTTGGCGGACGGACGCCGCCTCACGCTGCACCAGGAGCGGGGGTTCAGCATGGTCACCCACGTGATGGGCCAGTCCGCGCCCGGGGACCCGTGGCAAACCCTGACGCTGGAGGTACTTGAGCGGGACGTGCGAACCACGGTGCTTCCGGACGGTGACGACCCCCAGGACGAACACCCTTGGGAGTGGCTCGCCGGGCTTCTGCGCGCCCACGGCGTCGAGGCCTCGCCGGAGGAACTCAGGCTCCTGCCGTACGATGTCGTGTTCAGCCAACGTCTGCAAGCGCGGATGGCCGACGCATAGGTGCGACGACGCACCGAACCACGACCATCCCGAGCCGATGGTCGGGACACCGGCCACCGGCCACTACACTGGCCTATGGACCCCGCGCGGCGTCCATCCTGTGAACTCCCCCAGGGCCGGAAGGCAGCAAGGGTCAACGGGCCCTGACGGGTGCGCGGGGTCCCCTTCTGTCCGGCCTGGAGAGGGAGTGGGATGCGCCCCCTCGGTGGAGCGCGCCGGCCGGTGGCGAGTATCGCCTCGGTCGTGACCTCGGTGACTCGGCTGACCCCGCGGACGACCAGGGTGCGCCTCGGCGGCGAGGGCCTGCGCGGGCTGGCCGCGATGCCCGGGCAGTCCGTCAAGATCTACGTGCCGGACCCGACCGGGTCGCTGGTGAGCCGGGACTACACCGTCCGCGACGCCGATCCGGACCAGCCGAGCATGGACATCGACTTCGTCCTGCACGGCGACGGTCCCGCCGCGAACTGGGCCCGGCAGGTGAGCCCCGGGCAGGCACTGGAGTTCGTCGGACCCAGCGGACGCTACCGCCCCG
>JALZDV010000109.1 GCA_030862345.1 Actinomycetota bacterium
ATCGGGCCGGGCGAGATGTCGCAGCTTTGCAGGTGACCCGCCACGCCTGTTACCTGCCGACCTACGACATCTAGAGCGGGCCGGGCGAGATGTCGCAGCTTTGCAGGTGACCCGCCACGCCTGTTACCTGCCGACCTACGACATCTAGAGCGGGCCGGGCGAGATCTCGCAGCTTTGCAGGTGACCCCCCACGCCTGTTACCTGCCGACCTACGACATCTAGAGCGGGCCGGGCGAGATGTCGCAGCTTTGCAGGGCAGCAACCCCAGCTACCTCCGCAGCTCGCGGTAGGCGGCGAGGCACCGCTGGGCACAGCTGGCCCAGGTGAATCGCTCGAGCACCAGGTTCCGGGCCTGCCCTCCCATCCGCGCCGCGAGAGCCGGATCGCCGAGCAACAGTGCCAGCCGGTCGCGCAGCGCTCCGACGTCGCCTGGCTTGACCAGAAAACCGGTCTCACCGTCGCGGACGATCTCAGGCAGCCCGCCGATCCGGCTGGCCACGACCGGCAGGCCGCTGGCCATCGCCTCGAGCACCGAAAGGCCCAGCAGCTCCGATATCCGCACCTGCCGGCCGTAGCAGGTCAGATCAACCGACGGCAGCGCGAACACCGCGGCGCGGCGGTAGACCCCGGGCAGCTCGGCATCCGATGGCGACCCGGCGAAGACGACGTCCCGTTCCTCGGCCAGGCTGATGAGCAGACTCGGATAGTCCCGCTCGGGCATCCGGGGATCATGACCACCAGATCCGGCGACAACCAGCCGCTCACCCTCGGGCAGCGCCCGGATCAACCGATCGATGCCCTTGTGCGGGGTCATCCTCCCGACGAAGAGCACCCCACGCCGCTCGGCGGTCGGGCCGGGGGTGAAGCGACTGGGATCGGCACCGCCGTAGATGACCCGGGTCTGGTTCGGTGGCGCCGCGAGGGTGTTGGCCGAGTACGCCGAGACGGTGAGGTACCGCTCGACCAGCCGCGGCAGCAGACCGAACCGGTCCCGGCCGGCCAACCCGTGATCGGTCACGACAACTCGCTTGCGCAGGGCGCGAGCCGTGACCGCGGCGATCCGACTCGGTGCGCTGAACAAGTGGTGGGTGTGCACGATGTCGGCGCCGTACAACGCTGCCGGCAACCCGAACGCGACCGGATGCGCCGGATGTCCGGATAGCCGCAGGACCGGGCGCAGCACCCGGATTCGAAGACCGCCCGGCTCCCGGAGGACCCGCGGACGGCTGCCGAACGTGATCAGCTCGCAGTCCACGTGCTCGGCCAGCGCGCGGGCGAGTTCCAGCGGGTAGCGTTCGCCCCCGCCGAACAGCCCCTCGACCCCGAAGGGTGTCGGTGCGACGTGGATGACGCGCATGTTGACGATCGACCTGCTCACGCTCGGCGATCCGGGACTGTTGACCGGCGGTTACTTGTACCACCGGCGAATGGCCGAGGCCGCAGTCGAACACGACGCCCGCATCCGGTTCCTGTCGTTCCCGACCTACCCGTTTCCGCTGCCCGCGCTGCACGCCGGACGCTTGTTGGGGCTGGCCGGCCGCGCCGACACCGACGTTCTGCTGCTGGACAGCATCGCCGCCGCCTTCCTCGCGCCCTGGCTGGCGACACACCGGCTGGACCGTCCACTTGCCGCCATCGCCCACCAACCACCGGGCGGCATCGACCACGGCCGGCTCCGTACGAAATTTCAGGCGTGGGCTGATCTGCTGACCTACCGCAGGGCGCGCCGACTGCTGCTCGCCAGCCAAGCCCTCACTGAAAGTTTCGTCAGCGCTGGGATTCCGGAGGACCGGGTACGGGTCGTGGTCCCCGGCCGTGACGTCGCACAGCCCCCGTCCGGACCGGCCGAAGACCT
Source organism: Actinomycetota bacterium (assembly GCA_030862345.1). GTDB lineage: Bacteria > Actinomycetota > Actinomycetes > Mycobacteriales > Geodermatophilaceae > JACCQS01. The sequence continues at coordinate 1,856 of JALZDV010000109.1, forward strand.
GCGCGAGGGCCGCCGTACCGCGTTCCTGTCGGTGGGAAACTGGGTCGCCCGTAAGGGGCTGCTGGACCTGCTGGAGGCATTCGCCCGGCTGCCCGCCGAATGGGCGACGCTCCATCTGGTCGGCGACACCAACGCCGACCCCGGCTATGCACAGCAGGTGCGCAAGAGGCTCTCCAGAGCTGACCTGGCAGGGCGGGTACGCGTGCACGGGCCGGTCAGCAAGGAACGGGTGGCGAGGCTCTACCGCGACGCGGACCTCTTCGTGCTGCCCAGCCTGCGCGAACCGTACGGCACCGTGTACGGCGAGGCGATGGCTGCGGGGCTGCCCGTTGTCGGGTGGGCTGCGGGCAACCTGCCGAACCTGGCTCGAGCCGGGATCGAGGGAGAGATCCTGCCGCGCGGCGACGTCGAGGGGCTGGCCCGGGCCCTCGAGCGGCTGGTTACCGATCCGGCTTACCGGGCCAGTCTTGCCTCCGCAGCCCGCATCCGCGCACAGTCGTTCCCGACCTGGGCGCAGAGCGCCGAGTTGTTGTTCGCCGAGCTCCGCGAGGTGGCCGCCACCCCGCTGACCTGACTCAGGGTGGCCCTGATCCGGTCGCTCAACGGGGCGGGCACACCTCGTTGAACGACATCAGCACCGGGCCGTTCGCGCCGATCTCGATCCGCGCCACCGCGGCGTCCCTGACGAACATTCGCCAGGCCACAACATCCCCGGCTCCCAACGTCCACGCGATGGCGGCCTTGATCGGGGAAACATGGCTGACCACGAGAACGTCGTCGTGTCTGGCGGTCTCGGCCAGGTCGGCACAGGCCTCGCGCACCCGGGCCCCCACCGCAGCTATCGACTCTCCGCCGGCTGGAACATACGTCGGATCCGCCCGCCACCGCCGCCACAGTTCCTCCGGGACGGAGTCGACCGGCTGGCCATCGAGGGCGCCGTAATCGAGCTCGATCCAGCGTTCGTCGATCTCGACGGGTCGTCCGAAGGCCTGCGCTGTGGTCCGGGCCCGGGTCAGCGGACTGGAGATGACTCTGACCGCGGAGGGGAATGCTGTCGCGAGCGCGTCGGCTTGCCGTCGCCCCAGCTCGGTCAGCGGTGGGTCGGCCCGGCCGAGCAGCAGTCCTCTGGCATTCGCCGCGGTTTGCCCATGGCGAACCAGGACCAGCACGAGCAGACCCTACTTCTCTGCGTCCGGAGGGCACTGGTGCAGGGAAGAGGGTCCGCGGGGGTATACCGGTCGCGAATCAGTCCCACGAAGCGCTGAGCAGTCGGTCCAGCGCGAGCTGTAGCAGCTGCGACCGGGTCATGTCTGCGTGCTGCGCTGTGATGAAGTAGCTGCCGATCAGCAATGAGTAGGCCAGCATGCTCCGGGTCTCCACATCGTTCTGATCCGCGCAGATTTCCCCGAACAGTGAGCGCAGCCAACCCATGCGTCGGTTGTCGACCCTACGCAGTCGTACGGCGACGTCGTTGTCGCGGCGTGACCAGTCCCGAACTGCCAGGTCTACGGCGAAATCGGCCGGGGCGAGCTCGAAGAGCTGCTGCAGCTTGGCCCGCGGATCGGCCCGCTGACTGTCGAAGCGCGCGATGATGCCCTCGGTTCCGGCTTGTTCCCAGGCGTCGAGCATTTCGTTCATGAGCGCCTGGCGATCGGTGAAGTGCCAATAGAAGCCACCCTTAGACACACCGAGGCGCACGGCCAACGCCTCGACCCGCACAGCCTCCGGCCCTCCCGCCGCCAACGCCTGAAGAGCCGCGTCGATCCAGGCGCGGCGCGGAGTCCGTACGTGGGCCATTGGGATATCTGTACGGCACCGTATTGACAGATGCAAGCAGACTGCCTACCGTCTATACGATGCCGTATGGATCCTGGGCTCCGCAGGCGCCTGCCAATCTGAAACTTCCGCCCGGCCAACGCCTGATCGACGGATTTCCGCGCTTCGGCGCGAACCTTTCCGCACTCCCGCCGGCCGTCCCGCCAGTGCCGGTGATCGAGATCCGGGGAGCGGTGACAGCAGCATTTCCAGTGCCGCTGTCCGCACTGGCGGCTCTTCCGCGGCGGGAGTTCACGGCTGACTTCCATTGCGTTGCCGGCTGGTCGGCAACCAACCTTCGCTGGGAGGGAGTTTTGTTCGGGACCTTGTATCGCAGCGTGATCGAACCGGCGCTGCGGCCGGGAGAGTCAGTCACCCATGTCGTGTTCCGCGGCCTCGACGGTTGGCGGTCGGTCGTGTTGCTCCAGGACGCGCTGGCCGACGATGTGCTCATTGCCGAACACCTTGATGGCCGTCCGCTCGACGGGGACCATGGTGCGCCGGCGCGGGTGGTCAGCCCCAGGCAGTACGGCTATATCAGTACCAAACACCTGTGCCGGATCGAATTGCACACCGCCGAACCGGCGGGCATGCGATCGCTCGCTATGCGAGTGCTCAGCCCGCATCCCAGGGCGCGGGTCTGGGAGGAGGAGCGGCATCGCTACCTGCCCGCATGGTCGCTGCGTCGGGTCTATCGAGCCACCGTTTCCCACATCCTCGGGCAGGGTGACAGCCGGGCTCGCCGCATGCCCGAGCACCGCAGGATCCAGGACGAATGAGGATTGCCAACGCGGCACACGAAACTCATCCGTGGCGGATCCGCGACATCGCGCCGGACTTCACACTCGAGGACGTCTGGGCCCTTCCCGCGCACGGCGGCGCCGGGGACTTTCCGACCCTGCTCGAGGTGCTGCTTTCCCTCGACCCGGCCCGTACCGGGTCGCTCCCTACGCGGGTGCTCTGGGGTGTCCGCGATCGTCTCGGCAGCTGGTTGCACCTCGGCCGGATCTCCGTCCCGGCCGACAGCGCTCGGAATGCGGCAGACAAACTGCCGATACCGGGCACGGACGAAAGGTCACTGCTCGATCGACTGCCCGATGATCTGCGCGACACGGCCGCGCAGGTAGATTTCGGCAACGCCCCATTCGAGCCGCTCTACTGCACCGACGTCGAATTCGCCGCGGAACTGTCCAACCAGACCGTGCACGGCGTACTGCATTTGGCCTGGGTGGACCAAGGCGAGGGCCGCTATCAGGGACGGCTGGCCGTCTACGTCAAGCCACGCGGGCGCTTGGGACAGGCATACATGGCACTAATCAAGCCGTTCCGCTTATGGATTGTTTACCCGGAGCTGCTACGACAGATCGAACGGGAGTGGAAAGCCCACTTTCCTCGGTAGGGCCACCGGTTGACACCAGCGTTCCTTCGCTTCGGTGTCCAGCCGGCGCCGGCGCTTGCGCCAATCGCTATGCTGTCGATATCGGAAGGGATATCGCGATGTCGGACAACGCAGCCAAGCTGATGCTCAAGGCTGTTCGATCACTGCCTCAGGACGAGCAGGACGAAGTCTTCGAGCACCTGCTGGGCGCAGGCCTACAGACCGCTTCGTCGCAGGTTCCGAACGTCTCGTACGCCACGGCTCCGCATCTCAGAATGGCGACCGCTGCCCATATCTCTCAGCTGTTCGGCCCCCAACTGGCCAGCGCGACGGGCCCCGATGACCGGCTCAAGGTACTTCCGGTGCGGCTCCCCAACGCCGACTACGACCGGCTGCGCGAGTGGTCCCGCGAGCAGGGGTTCAGCATGGCTGTGGTGATCAGGGCGCTGCTCGAACGCTTCCTTGACGAGCAAGGGGTCCGGCCCGGCCAGGCATCGACGTAGGCGTGGCCATCCAGCTCGTCTACGAAACGCACTCAACCACGCGAGACAACGAAGCCGGCTTAGCGACCGGATGGCTTCCGGGCGAGCTGTCGGAAGTGGGCGTACGGAATGCCGATCTCCTAGGCCACCGACGCCGCCACGACGGAGTACACGGCGTGTACAGCTCAGATCCGCAACCTGCAGCAAGTAACAGTCGCATGGGTCGAATGGAATGCTCAATGCGTGCAGCGAGTTGTCGTCCTAGGCCGGGGTGGTGCCGGCAAGTCGACAGCTGCAGCTCGGCTGGGTGCCATCCTCGGGCTACCGGTTCTGGAGCTGGACAACTACTTCTGGAAACGCGACCTCGCACCTACCCCGCTGCAGGAATGGGTAAGGATGCAACAGCGGCTGACGGCCGGCACCGGCTGGATCATGGACGGAGACCTGGGCCCGTACGACGCGCTCGGCTCTCGACTGGCAGCGGCGGACACGGTATTGGTCCTCGACTTCTCCATGATGCGCTGCGCGTGGCGGGCTGCGCGACGATCGCGTGAGCGGGCAGATTTCTGGTGGTGGCTGGTGATGTGGCGCCACCGCAGCCGCCTCAGGGTTATGGACGCCATCGCTCAGCACGCGGCATCAGCCGACGCGTACGTCATCCGAACCCCTCGAGCGCTGCGGCAGTTTCTCGCGCAGCTCGAGGGACGTGGGGTAGCGCGTACTGGTTTCAGCGGATCCCCTAGCGCGGAGGCGCCATCCGACCGGCTATGAATATCACCCGAGGACGAGGGTAAGAGACAGGTCCGATCACTCAACCGGAGGAAACGTGGCTACTGGAGAAACCGGCTTCGACGATGTCAGCTTTGATCTCATCTCGGTGCAGTATCACTCGCTCAAAGCCGGCCACGACTACGGCCAGTACGTCCGGGATGCCAACAATGCTGGTCGGGAAGACATCGCCTCGTTCTTCGAGACGGTCATGTCCCAGGACTCAGAGCGGGCCCGGCAATGTCATGAGTTCCTCAAGGAACTGAGCGGCAAGGACGAGTCGGGCCCGGCGCTCACCTGACTCGGTCGGGACCGCACAACCGCACAACCGCCGAGGCGCTCAGGAGCGTCTGTCGGACGTTGACCCCTTCATCGCCGTCCCACTTGGTGGGCGGCGGCGAGGGCCGTCGGGTTGGCCGCCTCCAGAACCACGGTGTGCATACCGTCGATTCTCGACATAACGGCCTCGCGCGGCCCATGCCGCCAAGCGGCACTTCCGTAGAAGGCCGTCTCCTGGGTCTCACTCCCCTCACCGGTCCCGGGCTTGAGTCGGTACGTACGAATCTCGACGATCAAGAGTCCCTCCAGGCGACGGTCAGTCCGCGGCAGCCGCTGCAGCAAGGAGCCGGGCGAGTTCGATCGGCCTGGTAACCATGGGCCAGTGGCCCGAGTCGATGTCGA
>JALZDV010000162.1 GCA_030862345.1 Actinomycetota bacterium
GCCCTACGTCGGCCGTGAGCTCGAGGCGAAGATCATCGAGCTGGACAAGAACCGCAACAACGTCGTGCTCTCCCGTCGGCAGTGGCTGGAGCAAACCCAGTCCGAGGTCCGCAGCGAGTTCCTGAACAAGCTTGCCAAAGGTCAGGTACGTACCGGCCAGGTCTCCTCGATCGTCAACTTCGGCGCATTCGTCGACCTGGGCGGCGTCGACGGGCTGGTCCATGTCTCGGAGCTGTCCTGGAAGCACATCGACCACCCGAGCGAGGTCGTCGAGGTGGGTCAGGACGTCACCGTCGAGGTTCTCGACATCGACCTGGACCGCGAGCGGGTGTCCTTGTCGCTCAAGGCCACCCAGGAAGACCCGTGGCGTCAGTTCGCCCGTACCCACCAGATCGGGCAGGTCGTGCCCGGCAAGGTAACCAAGCTGGTCCCGTTCGGCTCGTTCGTGCGCGTCGACGAGGGCATTGAGGGCCTCGTGCACATCTCCGAGCTGGCCGAGCGACACGTGGAGATCCCGGAGCAGGTAGTCCAGGTGGGCGACGACATCCTGGTCAAGGTCATCGACATCGACCTCGAGCGCCGGCGGATCTCACTGTCGCTCAAGCAGGCCAATGAAGGCACGATCGGCGAGGCCACGAGCTTCGACCCGTCGGCCTACGGCATGGCGGCCAGCTACGACGCCGAGGGCAACTACATCTACCCCGAGGGCTTCGATCCCGACACCGGCGAGTGGAAGGAGGGCTTCGACGCCCAGCGTGAGGAATGGGAACGGCAGTACGCCGAGGCCCAGGAGCGCTACGAAGCCCACCGCAAGCAGGTCGACGACGCCAAGGCAGCCGACGCGGACGCGGCCGCATCCCCGGACACCAGCTACTCCAGCGACGCGGACTCCGCGGAAGAGCCCAGCACGAACGGCGGCGGCACGTTGGCCAGTGACGAGGCCCTGGCGGCACTGCGCGAGAAGCTCGCAGGAGGCTGACCTGGGCGCTCGCGCCGCACTGGCCATCGCCGGCCTACTCCTGGTCGGTTGTGGCCCGGACGCGGAGCCGGGCGGGTCGTCGGACACCGGGGCCACCGCGTCGGGCATCACCAGTCAGACCACACAGACGTCCACCACTTCCTTCGTCCTGCCCGAGACCTGCTCAGCGCTGCTGAGCATCGAGGCCATCGATGCCGGTCTTGGCGTACGGATCAGCGGCATGACCCAGTACGTGGTGGGCGTACCCGAGCCCGACATCGGCCGGAGCGGTCGGGTGACCTGCTCCTACGGGGTCATCCCGAACCCGGACGGCACCTCGGCACCGCCGCTGGTCCAGGCCTCGGTGTTCACCTACGACACGGTCGAGTTGGCCCAGGACCGGATTGACACCGTCGTCGGCCAGGCTCGCGACGCCGGCCACCGTACGCAGGAGGCACCCGTCGGGGATTACGAGGGCATGGTCATCATCACCGTGACCGACGCGACCCTGGTCGTTGCCGTCGACCGGCGGAACTATTCGATCACAGTTGCCCCCGGCCTGGTGACCGACGATCGGCTCACCCAGGCGTTGGCCGACCTCGCCGAATCCGCGATCAACGGTGGCCGACCCGAACCGAGCGCCGCCCCGACCAGCACCGCGGCGAGTACGTCATAACGGCTGCCCCGACAGTGCTAAAGGGAGAGGATAAGGGCGAAGGCAGGTCGAGGTGTGCCGCCGTTACGGGCCAGAAAGGCCCACGAGTGACGCTGGGTTCGCCGGGCCGGCAGGTCATGGACGCGCCGAAACAGGGCGACAGCGTGGATCTCGTAACACCGGATCCCGCCGGACCGGCTGAGGCGATGCCGCCCTGCCGTCCGGTCACGAGAGGTGTGGCGGCCCATGTCATGCCCTTCGTCGGTCGGGGGGAGCGAGCAGGTCGCGATGACCCTGCGAGGCGCAGACTATGGGCCGATGGCGTCGGGTGCGGACAGGACGCGCCGGGTAGGTTCGAACCGTGATCGATCAAACTGCGCGGCAGGCTGACCCCGGCGCGGAGCAGGGTGGCGGGCAATCCGACAGCGGGGAGTTCATTCGGGACTCCTCCTACATCGAGGCCAGGATCACCGCTGACGGGCGCGGCGGGTGGCCGGTGGAAGCCGGGCGCTACCGACTCGTGGTCGCTCGTGCCTGCCCGTGGGCCAACCGGGCGATCATCGTCCGACGGTTGATGGGGCTCGAGCCGGTGCTGTCGATGGCGGTGGCCGGGCCGACGCATGACGAGGACAGCTGGACCTTCGATCTCGACCCGGGCGGGGTGGATCCGGTGCTGGGGATTCCACGGCTCAAGGATGCCTACGAGAAGGCGCAGCCGGGCTACTCGAAGGGGATCACCGTGCCGGCGATCGTCGACATCCCGACTGGTGCCGTGGTGACCAACGACTTCGGTCAGATGACTCTGGACCTGGGCACCGAATGGGCGGCCTTCTACCGGGACGGGGCACCGGAGCTGTACCCGGACCACCTGCGGAACGAGATCGACGAGATCAGCGAGGAGATCCGCCGGGATCTGAACAACGGGGTGTACGAGGCGGGCTTCGCCACTTCCCAGCGGGCGTATGAGAAGGCGTACGGCAAGGTCTTCGCCAGGATGGACTGGCTCAGCGAGCGACTCACCGATCAGCGCTTCCTGATGGGGGAGTCGATCACCGAGGCTGATGTGCGGCTGTTCACCACGCTGGCGCGCTTCGACTCGGTGTATTCCGGGCACTTCAAGTGCAACCGGAACAAGCTCGCCGAGATGCCGGTCCTATGGGCTTACGCCCGCGATCTGTTTCAGACCCCTGGCTTCGGTGACACGACAGACTTCGTGCACATCAAGCAGCACTACTACGTCGTGCACACCGGGATCAACCCCACGCAGATCGTTCCGGCCGGCCCGGACCTGTCGAACTGGCTGCTCCCGCACGGCCGCGGTGACCTCGGTGGACGCCCGTTCGGTGAGGGGACTCCGCCCGGCCCGCCGTCGGACAACGAGCGGGTGCCCCGAGATCATTGGGTTCCAGAGGTCGCAGCTTGACCAAACCGCTGCTCATCGGGTTGACCGGGGGGATCGGATCGGGAAAGAGCGCCGTTGCTGATCTCTTGGCCGACCACGGCGCGCGGGTGGTGGATGCCGACAAGGTGGCCCGCGAGGTGGTCTCCCTCGGCTCAGCCGGACTGCGTCAGGTGGTCGAGGAGTTCGGCGCGGACGTACTCGGCCCGGACGGTCAGTTGGACCGGCGCCGCCTGGCAGACCTGGTTTTCACCGATCCACCGGCCCGTGAGCGGCTCAACGCGGTCGTGCACCCACTGGTGGCCGCGCGGATCGAAGCGATGCTCGCCGAGGAGGAGGTCGGTGGTGTTGTGGTGTACGACGTGCCACTTCTGGTCGAGGGCTCGGTGCAGGATCGGCACGACTTCGATCTCATCCTGGTCGTCGAAGCGCCTGAGCCGATCCGAATCGAGCGGTTGGTTCGGCACCGCAAGATGACCGAGGAACAGGTACGGGCGCGGATGGCCTCCCAGGCCACCGACGAACAGCGCCGTGCGGTCGCGGACGTCGTGATCACTAATGCGGGCAGCCGCTCCGAGCTTCAGGCGGCGGTCGATGAGGTGTGGCAGGAGCAGATCCGACCGCGGGCCTGACTGACGATGTGCAGCCGGCACTTCAGCGGGGGCATCACCCTGCCGCGTCGTAGGTGGCGGGCAGGTCGACGAGGACCGCCTGCTTGATCTCAAGGGGCGCTACAACTTGGGCGGCTTGCGTCCGATCGAATGGGCGAATCCAGAGCCGGTGCTGACTGTGCCGCTGGGCCTCGATGACATCCCATCTCAGCTGCTCGAAGTACGATTCGGCGGCCACCCAGTTTGCCCCTGCCAGTGGGATGGTGATCGGCTCATCCGCACCGTAGTAGTAGATGTTAACCGCGAGCATCGAGGCTTCCCGCCGCCTTGTCGGCCGCACTGTTGCCAGTGATCCCAACGTCGGCCGTGGGGCCGCTCGCTGGTGCAGACGTCATGGCGCTCCGACCTGATAGTTACTCACTGCGTTTGTACCACGTCGTGGGCGGGTTGCGGTGGTCTCGGAAGTGGACGCAGGGTTACGGCCTCAGCATCATGCCGTTTCGGATATCTACATGTGAGGATAAGTGGCGGGTTGTCACAATTCGATCACACAGAGCTACAAGAGGCTCCGGTGGGCGGTACTGGGATCGAACCAGTGACCTCTTCCGTGTCAGGGAAGCGCGCTACCGCTGCGCTAACCGCCCAGTTGCTTTGGATCTGGCCTAGCGGTTGCAAACATACCGGCGTCGAGGTGGAGACGGGATTTGAACCCGTGTAGACGGCTTTGCAGGCCGTTGCCTCGCCTCTCGGCCACTCCACCGTGCACTGCATTCCCAACAGCTCTGCCGAGCGGACGACGGGATTCGAACCCGCGACCCTCACCTTGGCAAGGTGATGCTCTACCAACTGAGCCACGTCCGCGTATTCGTGCTCAGCGACTGTACCGACGGGCTTATCCCCACTCAACCGGCGGGGGTGGGCAGCAGCTCCGTGCACTCGCGCAGTTCCTCGAAGTCAGCCAGGCGTTCTGCGACCCCCAGACCGTCCACGAGCCGGGGCCGGCCAGCGTCGTCGATCACGGCAGGCGTGAACAGCCAACCCGTGACAGCACCGCTCTGCACGGTCAGCGTAAGGACACCTGTGTCGTCCGAGGCCGCACCGGGGCGCCACCAGACGAAGTTGCCCAGCCCGTACGCCACAAATGCCCTGCTGCCCGGCTCGTCGAGATATCCAGCACCCAACAGGAGGTGAGCGTGGGTGCCGACGATGGCGTCGGCTCCGGCCGCGGCGAGATCACTGGCGAGATTCCCCATCTCCGGCGAAGGGCAGGGG
>JALZDV010000211.1 GCA_030862345.1 Actinomycetota bacterium
GTCCAGGACCTGTGCGAGCTTCTCGCCAATGCCGGGCAACGAGGCTCCGAGCGGGGCACCCGGCTCAGCCGGTCCCGGGCGCCGCCGCATGAACGTCCCACCACCGCGACCTCGTACGGACTCGAACACGCCCGCGTCCACCAGAGATCGCAACGCCTCGCGCAGTGTCTCTCGGGCGACGCCGAGCGAGGCTGCCAACTCGCGCTCACTGGGCAGCCGTTCGCCCGGATTGATCACCCCGAGCTTCGCGGCCTGCAACAGCCGCTCGACGGTCTCCTCGAAGGTCTGGCTGGTTCTGATCGGCCGGAAGACCGGGCTGTCCACCAGGCGCCGCCCGGCCTCCGGCATTCCGCTGTTCCCAGACACTCCAGCAGTATGCCCAGAACGCGCCAAGCCGACGTGCGGGCTACGGATTGAAAGCGACGTACTTGGTTTCCAGGAACTCGAGCAATCCGTCGTGTGCCCCCTCGCGGCCGATCCCGCTCTGCTTCATCCCACCGAAGGGGGCCGCCGGGTCGCTGACCACGCCGCGGTTGATGCCGACCATCCCGGACTCGAGTCGCTCACTGACCCGCAGCCCGCGACCGAGGTCACCTGTGTAGAGGTAGGAGACCAGCCCGAACGGGGTGTCGTTAGCCTTGCGGACGGCTTCGTCCTCGGAGCGAAAGGTCACGATCGGGGCCACCGGACCGAAGATCTCCTCGGTCAGGCAGCCGGAGCCATCGGCCACGTCGACCAGAACGGTTGCCGGATAGAAGAACCCGTCTCCGTCCGGACGCTGCCCGCCGACCAGAGCTCGAGCGCCGCCGGCGACGGCGCCGCGTACCAACCGGTCGACCTTCTCGACCGTCGCCTCGTTGACCAGTGGGCCGAGCTTGACCTCGTCGTCGTCCCCACGACCCATGGCCATCCCGCCCATCGCCGCCGCTAGCTTCTCGGCGAAGCGCCCGGCCACCGACTCCTCGACGTAGAACCGATTCGCGGCCGTGCAGGCCTCACCGCCGTTGCGCATCTTGGCCAGCATCGCGCCCTGCACGGCCGCGTCCAGATCGGCGTCGGCGAATACCAGGAACGGCGCATTGCCGCCGAGTTCCATCGAGGTGTTCACCACATTGTCCGCGGCGAGCTTGAGCAGGCCCCGCCCGACCTCGGTAGAGCCGGTGAAGGACAGCTTGCGCACGCGTTCATCGGCCAGCGCAGTCTCCGAGATGGGTGCGGCGTTCCTGGTCGGAAGGATGTTGAGCGCGCCGTTCGGAAGTCCCGCCTCGACCAGAATCTGGCCGATCAGCAAGGCGGTCAGCGGTGTCTCGGCGGCCGGTTTGAGGATGGTCGGACAGCCGGCCGCGATCGCCGGTCCCCACTTGCGGGTGGCCATGGCGGCCGGAAAGTTCCACGGGGTGATCAACAGGGCGACGCCGACCGGTTGGCGCGTGACCAGCATCTTGTTCGCGCCGGCGGGAGCGGTTGTGTAATTGCCGTCTATCCGTACGGCCTCCTCGGCGTACCAGCGGAAGAACTCCGCGGCGTACGTCGCCTCGGCCCTGGCATCGATCAGCGCCTTCCCGTTCTCCCGGACCATCAGCAGGGCGATGTCGTCGATTCGGTCGGTCATCACCTCGAAGGCCGTACGGAGAATCTCGGCCCGCTGACGCGGCGGCATCGCGGCGAACTCCGCACGGACGCCGGAGGCCGCATCGATCGCCGCAGCGGCATCCGATGCCGTGGCGTCGGCGACCGTACACAGGGTCTTGCCGTCGGCCGGATCGATGACGTCGAACCGCGCCCCCTCGGAGCCGGCGACCCAGTTGCCGCCGAGAAGCAGATCAGTGGGCACGGGACCGGACAAGCCGGAAATCATCTCGGTGTTCATCGCCCCAGCGTCCCAGCGTTGGAGCCGCGCGGCTATGCCGATGTGCCCTTCGACGTGTGCCGCTCCGACGTCGGAATGGTCAGGCCGTCGAGGCCCTGGCCTTCTCCTCCTCCCGGGCCCGGAGGTCTTTGCGGAAGATCTTGCCGCTGGCCGCCTTCGGGATCGCATCCAGGAACTCCACGTGCCGCACCTTCTTGTGCGGGGCGACCTTTGCCGTCACGTACTCCATGACGTCATCTGCGGTGAGATCCTGCCCCGGAGCACGAACGACGAATGCCTTCGGGGCCTCGCCGCCCTCTTCGTCGGGTACGCCGATGACGGCGGCATCCGCGATTGCCGGATGGGAGAGCAGTACGGCTTCCAGTTCTGCCGGAGGCACCTGGTAACCCTTGTACTTGATGAGCTCCTTGACCCGGTCGACGATCCAGAAGAATCCGTCGTCATCGACCAGGGCGACATCTCCGGTGTGCAGCCAGCCGTCCTCATCCAGGGTCGCGGCCGTGGCCTCCGGGTCGTTGAGGTAGCCCTTCATCACCTGTGGCCCGCGTACCCAGAGTTCGCCCCGCTCACCTTCCGGGGCATCCTCGCCGGTCTCCGGATCGATCAGCCGAGATTCGGTGTTGGGGAGGGCAACTCCGACACATCCCCTCGGTGCTTCCATGCCGTCCGGGGTGGAGTGCGAGACCGGCGAGAGCTCGGTCATGCCATATCCCTGGCAGACCCGGAGATTGAGCCGCCGCTCGCACATCAGCGCGAGTTCCTGGTCCAGCGGCGCAGCTCCGGAGAAGATGACGTCGACCGAAGACAGGTCGTAGTTGTCGACGATCGGATGCTTGGCCAGCGCCAGCACCATCGGCGGCGCGGCGTAGATCCGAGTGACCTTGTGCTCCTGGAGCGCCCCGAGGAACTGCTCCAGGTCGAAGCGCGGCAAGGTGACCAGGGCGGCCCCCAAGGACAGCCCGATGTTCATCAGCACGGTGAGCCCGTAGATGTGGAAGAACGGGAGTACGGCGATGATCCGGTCCTTCTCATCCAGGTGGAAGAGCGGCTCGCACTGACGGATGTTGGCCACCAGGTTGCGATGGGTGAGCATCACGCCCTTGGGCAGGCCAGTCGTACCCGACGAGTACGGCAACGTGATCAGGTCGTTGGCCGGATCGATGGTGACATCTACCGGGGGTGCCTTGGACATGAGCAGATCCTGCAGCGACTCGTGTCCCTCAGCACCGTCGAGCACGACGATCGCCTCGACCGGAGAGATCTGCGCCGCGGCCTTGGCCCGATCCAGGAATGGCGACACGGTGATCAGCAGCTTTGCGCCGGCGTCCTTGAGCTGGAAGGCGATCTCGTCCGGCCCGTACAGGGAGTTGATCGTCGTCGAGATGGCGCCGGTCTTGGCGATCCCGTGGAAGATGACCGGGTAGTAGATCGTGTTCGGGCTGAACACCGCGACGACGTCGCCCTTTGCTACGCCTCGTTCGGCCAGCGCGGCCGCGAATCGATCGATGTAGCCGGCCAACTGGGCGAACGAGAGTGACTGTCCGCTGACGCCATCGATCACGGCGGGATGCTCGGGCAGCCGAGTCGCGGCCCGCAGCACGTACTCCGTGGCTGAGACGTCCGGTATCTCGACGTCGGGGAAGGTGCTGGACAGGGACATTGGGATCTCCTAGGTCGGGCTGGTGTCGTCGTCTTCATGCATGAGCGATCTCGGTCAGTCTCGCGGCCAGAGCACCGCCTGGGTGCAGCGGAACAGCGCAATCGTCTTGCTGCTCTGCACATGCCTGACCTCCGCATCCCACACCTGTGTCGTACGGCCTGCGTGTACGGCCCGTGCGGTGGTCTCGATGTCGCCATTCCGTGCAGTGCCCAAGAAGTTGGCCTTGAGTTCGATCGTGGTGAAGCCGAGTGAGGCTTCGGGCAGCAAAGCGCGGCAGCCGTACCCACATGCCGTATCCGCCAACCCGATGACCACGGCAGCATGCAGGAAGCCGTTGGGCGCAAGCAGCTCGGGCCGGATCGGCAGGGCGGCGGCGATCCGTCCGCTCTCGTGCTCGAGGATCTCCAGGCCTAACAGCCCTGGGAAGGCGCCGAGGCTGAGGGCGTTGAGCGGCTCCACGCCCAGATCCATGGGCAGACCATAGGCGAGCCAGGTCGAGGAGGGGAGCCCTGGAATTGCCAGGTGACCAATCGCCGGCGGAACCGAGGGACCCTCCTGGCCCATCTGAGAGGCTGCAGCCTGGACGCATGCCCGACCTGACTAGTCTGCGCCCGTCCCCGTCGCAGATCATCCGACCGCTGGAGAGAAACATTCATGAACAAGACCGCCGCCGTATTCGGGCTTGCTGCGGCCGCCGTGCTGGCTCTGTCCGGCTGTAGCAAGCCTGAGGCGAGTGAGATCTCTTCGGCGGTACAGGCAGATGATCTGGACGCCGAGATGGCGGATTGCTTCGCGGATGCTCTACTTGCCGCCGACGTGAGCGGAACCAGCCTGGACGTGCTGGCCGAGGAAGGCATCGCGACCGACGACGGCGGACAGGTTCAGGTCGTCGCCGACGACATCCCGGCGATCAAGGACGCGGCTCAAGAGTGCGGGTTCGAACTGGTCGGCTGATTGCCCGCCGCGACCGATAGCGTGGCCTTGTGCACCGCCGCCGTTGCCGGGTAGCCGCGCTGGCCACGGGATTGCTGATTGCGACCGGTTGCGGGTCGCCGTCCGCAGATGACATTGCCCGCGCGCTGGAGGCCGATGGGGCCGAGGGTTCAGTGGCCCGTTGCGTGGGTGATCAGGCGATTGCCAGTGACCTGTCCTCGGATTCCCTGGCTCGGCTGGCGGAGGAAGGCATCACCGACGACAACGGTGAGGACGTGCAGTTCTTGGAGGATGACACGGCGATCCTGCAGGCACTCGTGACGGCCTGCCTGAGTAGCTGACCCCGCGGAGGCGCCTGCCTGAATTACCTACGGTGGGAAAAGAATGTGCATGGTGCATGCATATGCAAGACTGGGTACATGAGCGTGGTGTCCCCTAACCAGCCCGCACCAGACGTCCTGGACGCACCCAGCGCCGAACGGGTCGTGATCGAGGCGTTCCGCGTTGCCCGCGTACTCGGCTCGGCAGATCGCAGCATTGGCGGCCCACCGCGGGCATGGCTTCTGCATCGACTCGCACTGACGCCCGGAATCCGGGTCGCCGATCTAGCCGACAACTGCGGTCTCGACGCGTCGACGGCCAGCCGTCACGTGCGCACCCTCGAGGACTCCGGCCTGCTGGTCCGAGTGGGTGATCCAGACGATCGCCGGGCGGCCCGGCTATCACTGACCGAGGCTGGTCAGAATGCCCTCGACGCGGCCCTGCGGGTACGCGCCGGCCTCGTCTCGCGCGCCACGGCCCACTGGTCGGCCAACGACCGCCGTCTGCTGACCGATCTGCTCAGCCGACTCTCCGGTGATCTGGTCGCCGTCGACACTCCGGACTCTCCGACCGCGAAAGGCACCCGGACTCCATGAGCGCAGCACCCGAAACCGCTGCTCCGGGATCTTCATCCGGATCCGCCCTGAGCTCGGCGGAGGAGGAGACCCAGGCGTACTTCTCGCACCGGCAGATCATGATCGTGATGTCCGGGATCATGTCCGGAATGTTCCTGGCCGCCTTGGATCAGAGCATCGTGAGTACGGCGCTACCGACGATCACCAGTGAACTCGGTGGACTGGACAAGCTGGCGTGGGTCGTCACGGCCTACCTGGTGACGGCAACGGCAGCGACCCCGCTGTGGGGCAAGATCTCCGACCTGTACGGCCGGCGGCTGATCTTCCAGATCGCAATCTCGATCTTCCTGATCGGCTCGATGGCCTGCGGCCTGGCCCAGGACATCACCCAGCTCATCGGCTTCCGTGCCTTACAGGGCATCGGCGGCGGCGGCTTGTTCTCCATCGCCCTGGCGATCATCGGCGACGTCGTACCGCCGCGGGAGCGGGGCCGGTACGGCGGATACTTCGGCGCGGTCTTCGGCGTCTCCAGTGTGGCCGGGCCGCTGGCCGGTGGCTTCTTCACCGACGGCCCTGGTTGGCGCTGGATCTTCTACATCAACGTGCCGATCGGGATCGCCGCGCTGATCATTACCTCGCTTGCCCTGAAAATGCCGGTCATCAAGCGCAAGGTGTCCATCGACTACCTCGGAGCGCTGACGATCGTGGTCGCGGTGGCCAGTTTGATCCTCTACCTCGAGTGGCGGGGCAAGGACTACGGCTGGACCGAAGGGTGGGCTCTGACGCTGCTCGGCACAGCGGTCGCCGGTATCGCGATCTTCTACTTCGTCGAGAAGCGGGCCGAGGAACCCATCATCCCGATGCGGTTGTTCGGTAATCCGGTCTTCAGCGTAGGAGGCCTCTACGCCTTCCTGTCCGGCATCGCCATGTTCGGCGTGATCATCTTCCTGCCGCTGTATCTGCAGGCGGTGAAGGGTTTCAGCGCCACCCAGTCAGGCCTGGCCATGATTCCTGCCGTTGTCGGGATCCTGGTGTCCTCGATCGTCTGCGGCCGCATCCTAGACCGAACCGGGCGTTACAAGGTATTTCCGATCGTCGGCGCTGTGTTGCTCCTCGTAGCGGTGGGCCTGTTGTCGACGCTGGCTGTGAACACGAACTACTGGCTGTTGGCCGGATACATGGTGATCTTCGGCCTCGGTCTCGGTGCGCAGATGCAGACGGTGATGACCGCCATCCAGAACTCGGTCAAGATGCGCGACCTGGGATCGGCGACCGGATCGGTCACCTTCTTCCGGCAGATGGGTGGCGCGATCGGCGCCTCCGGCTTCGGGGCGGTCTTCGGTATCGCGCTGGCCGCCAATCTGAAGGACGTCTTTGCCGGCTTCGCCGGAAGTGCTCCGGCGCACATCGACACCAACGACGTGACCGCCTTGCAGAACCTGCCACCTGCCGTGCAGGAGCCCGTGCTAGGTGCCTTCGCCGACGCGCTGGGAACGATGTTCCTGGTCGGCGCGCCAGCGGTTCTGATCGCCTTGATCGCCGCGCTGTTCCTCAAGGAGATACCGCTGCGCGCCTCGGCCAAACCACCGGGACCCTCGGCGAAATCAACCAGTTTGTCGGCCGGGCGAGCGGGGAAGTTCTGATGCACCCTGGAGATACACCGTAAGGGTGTATGTCCGATGACCAAGAATGAAAGGAACCCCAGATGGCTGCAATATTCAACAAGATCGCTCAGGTGGCCCGTAGCCCCAAGGGCCAGCAGATGCTTCGGCAGGCCAGCTCCAAGGCTCAACGGCTGGCGAAGGACCCGGCTACCCGCGCCCGGATCGACGGCGTACGCGCGAAGGTCGCCAAGCGTCGTCCGCAGCGTTAGCCCTGCCAAACTGGCGCCATGACGGAACTGCTCGGGGTGTACGACGCCGCGATCATGCGGCACACGGTGATCGACATCGTTCGCCGGAGCGCGGCTCGTACCCCCGGCGCCTTGGCCGTGTCCTACCAGGGCACGAGCTACAGCTATCGGCAGCTGCTCGACGCAGCTCTCGCCGCGGCCGGTGGCCTGGCTGCGGCCGGGGTCGGTGCCGGCGATCGGGTGGCGGTCTACGCGCGCAACAGTGACCTGTACGTCATCTCCTGGCTGGCGACCCAAGCGCTGGGCGCAGTCCACGTGCCGATCAACTTCATGCTCGGAGCCGGCGAGGTCGGGTACATCCTCGGCCACTGCGAACCGGTCTACGTCCTCGCGGACGGCGATCTGTACGACGTGCTCCATACCGCCGCTGAACAGGCTGGCGTCTCCGCCACCCTGGCCGTGCAGCATCCACGTTCCGGGAATCGTCGCAGTGACCTGGTCCTGACCGCTCCGGCCGGGGGGGCCGCCCAACCTGCAGGGCCGTCGAACGCCGATACGGTCGCGCAGATCGCCTACACCTCCGGCACCGAAGCCCGGCCCAAGGGGGCCCAACTGACCCACCGAGCGCTGATCGCGCAGTACCTCAGCTGCATAGTCGACGGTGAATACCGCCGCGACGACCGGGTGCTGAACGCGCTGCCGCTCTACCACTGCGCCCAGATGCACTGTTTCCTCATGCCGTCGCTGTACTTGGGTGCGGCGAACTACATCATCGATGCGCCGACACCGGACAACATGATCGCTGCTGTTGAGGAGCACGAGATCACCTCGATGTTCTGCCCGCCGACGGTGTGGATCGGGATCCTGCGCAGCGCTGGCTTCGACGCCAGTCGGCTGGAGACGGTCCGTAAGGGCTATTACGGGGCATCGATCATGCCGGTGGAGACGGTCAAGGAACTATCCTCGGTGCTGCCCGACATGCGGCTCTGGAACTTCTACGGACAGACCGAAATCGCTCCGCTGGCAACGGTTCTTCCGCCGCACGAGCAGCTGTCAAAGCCCGGATCGGCGGGCCGGGCGACCCTGCACGTCGAGACGCGGGTGGTCGACGACTTCATGAACGACGTCGCTGTCGGCGACGTGGGCGAGGTCGTACACCGCTCCCCGCAGGTGATGAGCGGCTACTACAACGACGAGGACAAGACCGCCGAAGCCTTCGTCAACGGTTGGTTCCACAGCGGGGACCTGGCCACGATGGACGAGGACGGCTACCTGACGATCGTCGACCGCAAGAAGGACATGATCAAGACCGGTGGGGAGAATGTCGCCTCCCGGGAGGTGGAGGAGGTCCTGTACGAGCACCCAGGTGTTGCCGAAGTGGCGGTCATCGGCCTCCCTGATGCCAAGTGGATCGAGCGGGTCTGCGCGGTCGTCGTGCCCCGGGCCGGTGCCGACCCGGTCGGGTTGGCCGAGGAGCTGACCGCCTTCGGCCACGATCGCCTGGCCACGTTCAAGCGACCCAAGCAGGTCGAATTGATCGACGCCCTGCCGAAGAACCCCAGCGGGAAGATCCTCAAACGCGAACTACGCGACCGCTTCTCGAGTTGATCATGATCCCGGGAGTTCTGAACCCAGTGACAATCAGACGCGGGCGACGCCGATCAGCCCATTGCGGGTGACCAGAGCGGCCAGGTCCTGCTCGCCGAGACCGTCGGTGCCGTCGGGTCGACGCGGTAGGACCATGTTACGCGATTCGGCGCTGGCATCCCACACCGTTATCTGCACCGCCGGATCCAAGTCAAAGCCGAATTCAGCTAGGACGGAACGAGGTTCGCGCACGACGCGGGAACGGTATGCCTCGCTCTTGTACCAGGTGGGGGACGGCCCGAGCAGCGCGATCGGATAGCAGGAGCACAGCGTGCAGACGATCACGTTGTGCTGTTCGGCGGTGTTCTCGACGACGTTGAGGCGTTGGTCCTGCAGGCCCCCTCCCATGGACAGGTCGACCTCGGCCAGCGTCGAATTGGCGTCCGTCAGCAGCCGGGCGCGGAATCCATCGTCCAGCCAGGCCCGAGCCACCACCCGTGCGCCGTTGGCAGGCGATGCCCGGGCCAGGAAAGCCTCCAGCGCCCGGTCCAGCTCGGCGGGATCGAGCAGCCCGCGTTCCTCAAGCCGCGTCTCGACGTGACGCACCCGCGCGGCCAGGTGCGCGTCGGACCCGTGGTGTTCACCGCTCATCGGGTCTCATCCTCCGCCTCGGTTATCGGCATCAGGTGCGGCTCCCAGATGTTCACGGTGACGGCATGATCACCGTCGTCGAAAAGATCACTAGCCGCGAAACGGACGGTGTAGACGGGCAACGGATCGCAGGGCAGGCCGCGGGAGCGGTCGTCAGGCAGCGGGTGCGCCCCTTGCGAGTCGATGATCGTGCCGACTGCCCCCCGCGCATAGCGCGGCAGCCGGGTGTGATGCGCCGGGTCCCGCCGGCTGGTCCGTACCCGCGTGCCGGGAGCGAAGCGCTCAGTCATTCACGACCTCCCCGGCCGACAGTTCGTCCGTCGACAGGACCGCCTTCTCGACGAGCAGGGTGCTGATGGCATGCAGCCACTTCTCGTAGTAGGAGGAGTCGAGGTAGTGCTGGGGTGCCATCCGCTCGATGGCGTCGCGGAACTCGTCCAGGTTGTAGACGCCATGCCCGATCAGCGCGCGGTTGATCGCGAAGACGTGCGCCTCCCAGTCGGAGTGGAAGGGCGGCTCGTCGAGCTCCTGCTCGATCGCCGGGAAGCCCTGCATCCCGCCGACGTCGTTGATCCGGCTCATCGGGCAAGCGTGGCACGGCCTCGGGCGGTCCGGTAGACCCTGCGG
>JALZDV010000222.1 GCA_030862345.1 Actinomycetota bacterium
GCGGGCGTACACCGAGCAGGGCGCGTGCGTCCGGTATGGACATGGGCGGCCGCTGCGCGATCTTGGCCAGCCCGACGGCGCGGGCGACGAGTTGGCTGTTGTCCTGCACCGGTTGCCCGGGTGCGTAGGTCAGCGTGTCCTCCATGCCGACCCGCAGATGACCGCCCGCGGACAAGGCGGCGAGCATCACCGGGATCGAGGTCCGCCCCACGCCGGTTGCGGCGAAGCTCGCACCCTCGGGCAGAACGCCGACGGCGGCGATCAGGGCGTGCGCCGTACCGGGCATGCCCCCCGGTACGCCCATGACAAGGTCGACATGGACATGCTCGCCGTAGGGCAGGCCGTGCTTGTCCAGCAGTCGCTGCAGCGTGGCCAGCTGACCCAGGTCGAAGATCTCGTACTCCGGCACGATCCGGGCTTCGCGCATCCGGTTGTGCAGTTCGACGATGAAGTCCCACCGGTTGAGAAAGACGTCCCGCCCGAAGTTGACCGTGCCCATCGTGCAACTGGCTGCATCCGGCGCCGCTTCCAGCACGAGTAGCCGGTGTTCCTCGGGATCGGTCACCGCTCCCCCGGTGGACAGTTGGATGACCAGCGAGGTGGTCTCGCGCAGGGCCGACACGGTGTCGGTGAGCCGGACCAGATCCAGTGTCGGTCGTGCCTCGTCGTCTCGGATGTGGACGTGGATGACCGCGGCACCGATCGCCTCGGCAGCGCGTGCAGTGCTCACCAGTTCGTCGAGGGTCACCGGAAGCGCGGGGACGTCGGCCTTGCTGGATTCCGCGCCGGTGGGCGCGACCGTGATGAGCGTGGGAGGCGCTGTCGTCGGCGGAGCGGGACTCATGCCTTGATCGTGACAGACCCGCCGCCGCTGCTGGTCTCCCACGGGCCAGGAGGCCGGTCCCGGTGCATCAACCGGTCCCGTGCAGCACGGCCGGCGGGCGTGGCATCGTCGGGCGGGGCATCCGGGTCCGGCTCGATCGCCGCCGTGCTGGCCGCTACGCACAGTGCGGCGTCGTCGGGCACGGCACGCTTGATCGAGAGCAGGGCGATCGCGCCCAGTTCGTAGTGCCAGGCAGCGCTGGTCACCGTTCCAACCGTACGGCCGTCCCAACTCACCTCAGTGCCGCGCGGCGGCAGCGCCTCGCTCACCCCGTCCAGATGTGCCAGGACCACGCGGCGTGGCGGCCGACCGAGATTGTGCACGCGGGCAACTGTCTCCTGACCGCGGTAGCAGCCCTTGCTCAGGTGTACGGCCGACCGAATCCAGGCCAATTCGTTGGGAATGGTCTTGTGGTCGGTCTCGAAGCCGTGCCGCGGACGGCGGGCCTGGATGCGTAGCGCCTCGTAGGCAGCCAGCCCGGCTGGGGTGGCGCCGGCGCCGGACAGCCGGTCCGCCCAGGTGCTGACCTCGGCCCGGTCGATCAGCAGATCGAACGAAGCAGCGCCGGGCGTGGGAGTGCCTCGTATCCAACCGCCGTGGGCCAGTGGAGCAGCCTGACCTGCCGCGGGTACGGCGATGTCAAGGCCGGCGAGCACGATCGGGGCCTCAGGTCCGGCCATCGTCAGCATGGCCCACTCCTCAGTGACCTCGCGGGGTTCCACCCGCAGCAGGAAGCACATGGAGTCGAGGAACTCGAACAGTCCAGCCGCTGTGCCCGGCTCGACGTCGAGCCACACGGTGCCCCCGAGTTCGGTCAGTTGGGCGTGGTGCTCGATGTGCCCGGTCGCGGAGAGCACGAGGGCCTCGGTGACCTGCCCGTCTGTCAGGTCGCCGACCTGCTGGGTGGTGAGGTCGTTGAGCCAGCTCAACCGATCCTCGCCCGTGACGCTGAGGATCTCGCGGTGACTGCGGTCGACGAACGCCGCCCGTTCAGCGAGTTGACGCTGTTCGCGGAGCGGGTCGCCGTAGTGGCTGGGCACCGCGATGTCCTCGTCCTCACCGGCAACCGCGCCAGGCCGGTCGAGCAGAACTGAGCGGTAGGCAGCTGATCCCACGTCTACTGCGAACCCGCCCGGCAGCGGGCGCATTCCCCGGACAGGGTCACGTGGCCGACGTCGACCCGGAAGCCGTGCTCACGTTCCATCGTGGCTACTACGTCGGTGAGGATGCTCGAGTCGGCGGACAGGACCGACTCGCACCGGTGGCAGACCACGTGCAGGTGTTGGTCTTCGGCGAGGTGGTAGACCGGCGCCCCGTGACCGAGGTGGGTGTGCCCGATCAGGCCGAGTTCCTCGAGCAGGTCGAGTGTCCGATAGACGGTCGTGATGTTCAGCGACGGGGAGTCCTGCCCCAAGTGTTGGTAGATCTGCTCCGGGGTGCAGTGCTCGAGTTGCTGGACGGCGTCCAGCACCTGCGCTCGTGCGGAGGTCACCCGCAGGCCGCGGGCGCGCAGCTGCGCGGTCAGGCTCACTGCGTCCATTAGGACAGCGATCGTACGGGGACGACTCCGGGCGCGTGGGACATACGGCGAATGACGTATCCGTGATTGCGCTCGGCTGCTGATGACGACAGCCCGCGCGGCGACGACATTGGACCGCATGCACAGCAGACCACGCCGTAGAGAGTTCGAGGAGAACGCCATGACCACCGAGGTCGCCACCCGTCAGGACACCCGCACCGACATCAGGGCATCCGACAGCGAGCGGGAGTATGTGGCGCGGATCATGCAGGCCGCGGCAGCCCAGGGACTGCTCAGCCTCGACGAAGCCGATGAGCGGATGGCGGCGGTCTACGCCGCACGGACCCGCGCCGACCTGGTGCCCCTGACCGCCGATCTGCCCGACGCCGGACGGCGGCTGATGGAGAACACCCCGGAGGCGCGCAAGGTCGCCCGAACCGGCCTGGTTCGGCATGCGACCACCGTCGCGGTCATCGCCGTCGTCCTGATCGGCGTCTTCTTCGCCACCGGCGCCCAGTTCTTCTGGCCGGCCTGGCCGTTGGTGTTCATGGCCTTCTCGCTGTTCGGGCACGCTCGCCGGATCGGGGTCATCCCCGACCGGCGGCGGTACTGGCACAACTGATCTCTGGAGCCGGGGTGCAGTGGCCGAAGCCGGTCCCGTACTCGCGGTCTGCGAAGTCCAGCGCGGCGCAGGCGTAGGCGGCGGCCCGCTGGCCGGGCGCCATCGTCGATGCCGCGGGCTTGAATCTGACGATCACGCCAAGCGCGGCCGGTCCGACCTCGACCATTCCGTCGGGGTCGGCATCCGGCTCGGCGCGGCGTAGAGACTGGCCGTCGAGCACGACGTGGTCGGTGATGGTGGAGTCAGCACGAAACGCGGTGCTGACGGCGTGCAGGACCATGTTCCGTCGCTCGTCGGCCGCCGACAGGAGCCCGTGCTCCAGACCCCGAGCGGTAAATCCGGTGTCCAGGCCGGCGACAACGGCGGCCTGCAGGAACTGCAGCGGAAAGCCGATCAGAGCTCGGGCAATCGTGGTCAGTCCGCCGGCGAAGCGGGGGTTTAGTTCGGTGGGCAGCCAGCCTGTCGAGCTCAGTACGCCGTCCACGCTGAAGCCGCCCCGGAACCCCACGGTTTCTGCCAGGTGGGCGCCGACCCGCCGAGCCGCGTCGCGCATCACCTCCCGGTGCTGTGCCGGTGGGTCCCACCAGGTCGACATCCCGGCGTAGAGAAAGCGGTCTTCCTGGCCGCGGAGGACCAGCAGTTCCACCGGACGCAGTACTGCCACCCCGTCGGGGAGGACCACGCCGTGGATGCTGCACGGGACCCCGTCGAGGAAGGGCGAAACCCGTACCCGGTCGCAATGGGTCTCGAAGAACTGGCCGGCCCGGTCGGCTGCCTCGACCGTACGGACCCATCGGACGAACTCCCCGCCACCGTTCATCCCCTCCCGCGCATCCCCGGACCAGACGGTCCCGTTCCCCGAGTCCAGGTCGAGGGCCGCGGCTGGCAATGCCGAGGCCTGGGCGGGAACGACGACGGCGGGCGGGCGCCGGACACCGGCGGCATCAAAGACCTGATCCACCAGGGTCTTGTCCTCCAAAGCCGACCAGTGCGCGCGACGGCCGCCGAGGACTTGGCGGCCGAGCAACGTCTCGGCTGCCTCGGCCATCGGTGCTAGCCACCACAACGCCGAAAGTTCCGGGTCATAGGTGTCCACGGCCTCGACCACGGCAGCGGGGAGGTTGGCGACGAAAGCGATGTGGGACTGGAGCTCTGCGCTCATCAGCGTCGGACGGTCGGGTAACGGATGTACGACCATGTCGGCATCCTGCGCGGTGGGTGCTGCCCCGAGCCCGGGCCCGTGGGTGATGACGAGCGGGCGCCGGGCGCCGTAGCGACGTAGCTGGTGCACCGCCTGGGTGGCCTGCGCCGCGACGGCGGTCACCACGATGACCCGGCGGCCCCGCACGACCGAAGCCAGCCGCTCATCCAGGACGCCGACGTCGAATCCATCCTCGGGCATTCATCGAGCCTACGAAGGTTGACCAATGCTTAGAGGCCTCCCCGGTACGGTCGCCTGGTGGACGCCGGGTACCCGCACGTTGTCGGCCGACTCCTCGACGGCGTACCGGAGTTGCTGGCCCCAGGGCAGCCGCAGGTGTCCGCCTTCGATCTCGGCTTGATCCGCGGCGACGGGATCTTCGAGTCGTTGCTCGTCCGGCACGGGGCAGTGCGGGGGCTGTCCGCGCACCTGTCTCGCCTGGAGCGCTCGGCTGACCTGCTCGGCTTGCCGGCGCCGGACCGTTCGGCGTGGGCATCGCTCGCGGCCGCCTGCGCGGACGGCTGGCCACCGGAGGCTGACGGTGTCCTCAAACTGGTCTTGACCCGCGGCCTGGACGGTCGCGCCGGTCCGCCGACCTGCCTGGCCACGCTCGCCCCGGTGCCCGAGGAGACGCTGCGCCAACGCCGGCAAGGGGTGGGAGTACGCGTGCTGTCGCTAGGTGTCACATCCGACGAGCGCGCCCGCTCGCCGTGGTTGTTGGGCGGCGCCAAGTCACTCTCGTACGCGGTCCACATGGCGGCGCTGCGGCATGCGCAGGCCGCCGGCGCGGATGACGCCGTATTCGTATCCGCCGATGGCCTGATCCTGGAGGGCCCGACGTCGACGGTGGTCTGGGCCACCGGCCGATCCCTGCACACACCCCCGTTGGACAGCGGCATCCTGGCCGGGACCACCCAGGCAGACCTGTTCGACCACGCGCAGGAAGCCGGCTGGGCGACATCGATGGTGCCGACCATTCCCGCCGATCTGGTCGCTGCCGACGCCGTCTGGCTGGTGTCCAGCGTCCGCGGCGCGGCTGCGGTCACAAGCATCGACGGTGCAGCCCGAGGGGATGCCGGCCTAACGCCGACCGTGCACCGGTTGCTGGACCTGATCGACGATTCAGCTAGCCCAGCGCCAGATCCGCGAGGCGCGCCCCGATCAGGGGGGTGAACTTGAAGCCGTGCCCGGAGAATCCGGCCGCGACGACGATCGGTCCGTACCGTCCGAGCACGAAGTCCTCCGTCGGCGTCGTGGTGTAGAGGCACGTCGCCTCGGTGATCGGCTCCGGCGCGACGCCGGGCAACCAGGTGGCCACGTAGTGCCGGATCCGGTCGCGGGCGGCCGGATCGATGCAGAAACTGCGCCGTCCGGGTTCCGGGTCACAGACCGGTCCGGCGTGGTGCTCCCCGAGCTTGATGCCCTCACCGGGGGTCTCCAGCCCGTACCAGATTTGTCGACCCCGGTGCATGAACGAGGGCCACGGGTTCCCTCCCGGGTGGCTCTCACGGGGGGCGAAGTGGAAGACCTGTTCCTCGGTGACCATCAGTGGCGGTAACGGGACGCCAAGCGGGTCGAGCAACGGTTGCGCCCAGGCGCCGACCGCCACGACCGCAGCAGGTGCTCGGAACGCCTCGCCGGCGGTACGGACGACCACCCCGTCACTGACCGGCTCGATCCGGAGAACTCGAGTGTCATAGCGGACTTCGGCGCCATGCGAGGCGGCCAGCCGGTGCAGCGCGGCGACCGTCGCCGCCGCTCTGGTCCGGCCCGCGTCTGGTTGGGCCAGGACGGCGGTGTCGAAATGCAAGCCCGGCCACCGCTCGGTCGCGGCCTCCCGGGTCAGGCGTTCGTGGACGACGCCGCAGGTCCGGTAGGCCGCTTCCAGCGCGTCGATCTCCCGCTCCGGTCCATGGTCGAGCGCGCCGGTGAGCTCCAGCAGCGTCTCACCCGCCTGCGCTTCGAGTTCGCGCCACAACGGCAGCGCTTCTTGGACCATGCGTACGTACGCCGGGTCCTCGTACCCGTACCGAAAGATCCGCACCCCGCCGTGACTGGCCCCGTAGGTGTGCCCGGCTTGGAACCGCTCCAGCAGCAGGACCGCTCGACCGCGGCGAGCAAGCTGCCAAGCCGCCGCGCTGCCCATGGCTCCGCCCCCGACGACGATGACGTCGTACCGGGAATCCCGAAGGGCCGCCGCGATCATGG
>JALZDV010000250.1 GCA_030862345.1 Actinomycetota bacterium
ATCGTGTGCCTTTTCTCTCGGCGACGTGGCTGCAAGGACATGGGCGGTCAATGGCCAACTGCGGCTGCCCCCTTCTCGCCTACGAGTTCTCCATCGGTGAAGCGTTGGAGACCGAAGGCAGAGATGATCTCGGGCGTCTTCTGGGTGGCCACGCATTCCGCCATTGCTTCACCGGAGACCGGCCCGGCCTTGAACCCGTAAGTGCCCCAACCGACGTCGATATAGAATCCGTTCACCGGAGTGGGGCCCATGATCGGTGAGTAGTCCGGAGTCATGTCGCACAGGCCGGCCCACTGGCGGAGCAGACGCATCTTGTGCAGGGCCGGCATCAACTCCAGGACATGCCCGGCCAGGCCCTCCACGAACTCCAGCGAGCCACGCATCGAGTAAGACGCGAAGGGGTCGACACTCGCGCCGAAGACCAACTCACCGCGGTCGGTCTGGCTCACATAGACGTGCAGCGTCCCGGAAACCACGACCGTGTCCAGGAACGGACGCACGGGCTCGGTCACGGCGGCCTGCAGCGGAAAGGTCTGGATCGGGGTCTGGACCCCGGCCATGTCGGTGATCAGCGTGCTCCAACCGGCGGTGCAGTTCACGACGACCGGGGTGCTGATCGCCCCGCGGCTGGTCTGCACGCCGGTCACCTGGCCGTCGAGCACGTCGATCCCGCTGACCTCGGTCTGCTGATGCAGGTGGACGCCGTAGGCATCGGCAGCGCGGGCATACCCCCACACCACGGCGTCGTGCCGGATGATGCCACCAGGCGGGTGGTAGAGAGCGCCGAGGATCGGGTAGCGGGCTTCGTCGGAGACGTCCATGTACGGGACGAGTTTCTTGATCGCCCGCGGGTCGATGACATCTGAGTTGACGCCCTGGATCTTGTTCACCTCGGCCCGCCAGCGCATCGTCCGCAGCGACGCGTCGTTGTGCGCCAGGGTCAGGTGGCCGCGCTGGGAGAACATGACGTTGAAGTTCAGGTCCGCCGCCAGCCCCTCGTACAACTTGACTGAGCGGTCATAGAACCGGATGCCCTCCGGCGTCAGATAGTTTGAGCGCAGGATCGCGGTGTTGCGCCCCGAGCCGCCGCCACCGAGATACCCCTTTTCCAGGACCGCCACGTTGCGGATCCCGTGGTTCTTCGCCAGGTAATAGGCGGTGGCCAGGCCATGGATACCGCCGCCGATGATGACGGCGTCATAAGTCTTGGCGAGATCGTGCTTGCGCCAGGCAAGCGGCCAGTCCTTCTTCGTCACGCCATGGCTGAGCAGGCTCAGTGCCGAATACCGAGCGGCCCGCCCGTTTCGAGTACCGTTGCCCGCGCCGTCTCGCGAGCCATTGAACTGCGGCTCTCCGGTGGGGAGGGCCTTGGCGGCCATCGCACGGACGCTCGCCGGGATCCTCTTATTCAACATAGTTTCCTATTAGTAGACACTTGCTGCCCGTGCACCATAACCCTGCCGGAGCCCGCACGGACCCACCCGGGCGCAACGTTGCCGGACGCGGGACACAGCTACCACCGTCTAGGCAAGGGTCAGGTACCGATCGACCTCCCACTGCGACACCGCTGCGTGGTAGTCGTTGAACTCGGCCCGCTTCACCGCGGCGTAGTAATCGATGAAGTCGCCGTCGCCGACCTTGCCCAGCGCTTGGCGCAACACCTCGTCGGTGACCAGTTCGTCGACGGCGCGATCCAGCGTCCGTGGCAGGTGTTCGATGCCCCGCTCGGCAATGTCCTGCGCGCTGACCAGGAAGAGGTTGTCGGTAACCGGCGACCCGGGGTCCAAGCCGCGCTCAACCCCATCGAGCCCAGCCGCCAACATGCCGGTCGCCGCCAGATAGGGATTCGCGGAACCGTCCACCGCGCGGTGCTCGACCCGGTTTCCCTCCGGCACGCGCAACATCAGGCTCCGATTGTTGCCCCCGTAGGCGACGTAGGCCGGCGCCCAGGTAGCACCCGAGGACGGCGGTCCTACACCGATCCGCTTGTATGAATTCACCGTGGGACAGATGAGCGCGCTCAGCATCCGACCGTGTTCGATGAGTCCGGCGATGTAGGAGTAGGCAATCTCCGACAGGCCAAGGCCGTGCTGATCCTTTCCGTCCCCGATGAACAACGCTTCGTTGTCCTGGGTCCAGAGGCTCTGATGGATGTGCAGCCCGTTGCCGGTCACATTGCTGAAGGGCTTGGGCATGAAGGTGGCCGTCATCCCGGCGTCGTGGGCGAGCATGTGCACCATGTACCGGAAGAAGATGGTCCGATCTGCGGTGGTCAGCGCCTCGTCGTAGGTGAAGTTATTCTCGAACTGGCCGTTTCCGTCTTCGTGGTCGTTGGCGTAGTTACCCCAGCCCAGCACGTTGAGGTTGCGGGACACGGTGGACAGGAAGTCCCACATCCGGGTCAGTCCCTTGACCTCGTAACAAGGCTTGGCCGAGGTGTCCAGGGCATCAGCCACCTCGTACCCGCCGCTGTCGGTGCGCCGGAGCAAGGCGTACTCGGCCTCGATTCCCATCTTCAGCTTCCAACCCCGCTCCTGGGCAAGGCGGTCGAGCTGACGCTTGAGGATCACCCGCGGCGCGTACGGCCACGGCTTGCCGTCGACGTGCGGATCGCAGTGCAGTACGGCCACCCCCGGCTTCCAGGGAACCGGGGTGTAGGACGCCGGGTCCGGCAGCACGGTCATATCCGGGTCCGCCGGGCTCTGCCCGAGATCCCCGGCCGCGAAGCCGGCGAACCCAGCCCCCCCGTCCATCAGCATGTCGAAGCTGCCCATAGGCACCGCCTTGGCGCACGGCTTGCCGTGGAGATCGACGAACATGGCGAGAAAGAACTCGATCCCGTCGTTCTCGGCCCGGGCCTTCAGGTCATCGCGGGGATCGGTCATGTCCGCACTCCTCAGGTGGTTGTTCTGCCATCGCAACGGTCGACCGGGAACCCAATCCGTGCCGGCCAGCGGGACGCCGGCCATCGCGGCGGCTTCGATGGTGAGCGCGACCAGATCTTCGGGCTCCAGATTGTGTACATCGGACTTTCCGCAGGCGCGGGCAAGCGTGGTCAGCTCCATGATCACCGAGCGCAGATAGTTCACCACCCGCTGGGCTCCCTCGGTCGGGTCCAGTCGTGCCTCAAGCTCGGGGTCCTGGGTGGCGATCCCGATCGGATCACGCCCGGTATGCATGTGGTGGTAGTAGCCGGGTGCGGTGCCCAGGGCGTGATATTCCTCGGTCACGTCGTGCGTGACCCCGTCCAGGGTGTAGGTGGCGCTGCTGGCGCCGAGCGCGATCAACGGCGCCAGGCCCATGGCCACGGCGTCGGCGCCGAGGGCCAAGGCCTTGGCCACGTCCGCGCCGCTGCGGATCCCCCCGGAAACGATGAGTTGCACCTCGCCGTCCAGACCGACATCGCGCAGCGCCTCGGCTGCCAGCCGAACTGCGGGGAGGGTCGGAATTCCGGCATGTTCGATGAACACGTCCTGAGTGGCAGCGGTCCCGCCTTGCATGCCGTCGACCACAACCACGTCTGCTCCAGCAGCGCAGGCCAGCTTGACGTCGTGAGTCACGCGGGTCGCGCCCAGCTTGACGTAGATCGGCTTCTCCCAGGCCGTCGCTT
>JALZDV010000305.1 GCA_030862345.1 Actinomycetota bacterium
GTCCAGCGTCGTGCCCGCCTCGTCCTCGTACCGCCACGTCCAGCTCATCGGTAGAGGCTAGCTACCGCACGTGGGATTCTACGAACGGCGGCTTGACCACCGTCACGGCGACCAACCGACCCCGGACGTCGACGTACAGCTCGGCGCCCGCGGTGATGCCGAGCCCACGATTGAGCATGGCCAGGCCGATCCCGACGCGCAGGGACGGGGAGAATGTGCCGCTGGTCGTGTGGCCGACGACCGCCCCTGCCCTGTCGAGGACGGGGAGATGGGGGCGCAGAATACCGCGGCCGGAGGCGCGCACCCCCCAGAGCAGGTGGCTGGCCCCCGCCTGCTTCTCGGCGAGCAGCGCCGCGCGACCCCAGAAGGTCGGCTTGTCCCAGCCAACCGCCCAACCGAGGCGGGCCTGGTTCGGCGTGATGTCGAGGGAGAGGTCCTGCCCGTGTAGTGGGTAGCCCATCTCGGTCCGAAGGGTGTCCCGGGCTCCCAGCCCGGCCGGGCGGATCCCGTACCGGGCTCCGGCGGCCAGAACCGCGTCCCACAGGCCGGGGCCGGCACCCGACGTGACGATGAGTTCGTAGCCGTGCTCGCCGGTGTAGCCGGTGCGGCAGACGATCACCGACGCCGCCTGCCCGTCGGCCGGTTGCCACGTCGTTTGGGTGAAGCTCATGTAGTCGTGATCGGCGGGAAGTCCGGCTGCGCGGAGCACATCGGCCGAGCGGGGTCCCTGCACGGCAAGCACGACGAAGTCGGCATGCTGGTTGGCGACGGTGATGTCCTCGGGACACGCAGCGGCAAGGCGTCGTACGACTTCACCGGTGTTGGCCGCGTTCGGGACGAGGAAGACCTCGTCCGGACCACGCAGATAGGCGAGAAGGTCATCGACCACACCACCGGACGCGTTGTCACAGCACAGCGTGTACTGCGCCTGACCGGGCCCGATCCGGTCGAGGTCATTGGTCAAGCACGAATTGAGGAATCTTGCCGCTCCGGGACCGGACACGGTCGCCTTGCCGAGATGTGAGACGTCGAACAGGCCTACCGCCGTCCGTACGGCGAGGTGCTCGGCCAGCACGCCGCCGCCCCCACCGGGGTACTCGACCGGCATCGACCAGCCCCCGAAATCGGCCCATTTCGCGCCGAGTGCTTCGTGCCGGGCATGAAGCGGGGAACGCAGAGCGGACATACCCGGACACGCTAGCGGCCGGACAACTCGACACCGCCGGGCATGGGCCGCGCTCCGCGTGGCATCATCTTCTTGTGCATGCTTCGCGAATCCGTCTCGTGGGCCGAGCCCACATCGACTTCGGACGGGTCCGCAGCATGATGTGTCGCCGCGGCTGACGCGTTCCCGACCCAGTCGCCGGGCGCGTATCGGCTCGGCGTGGCCCGGAGGCTGACCCGCCTTCCGGCTACCTCGTACGTCGGCACCGTACCCAAAACCTCGTGCTGACCGCTGGTCGCGTCCCCATCCACGAGGACCACACATGAGCACCGTCCACTCGACCCGCCCACCCGACCACCCCAACCGCCCCCGAGGTCAAGGCCAGTGGGCGCTCGGTTACCGGGAACCCCTGAACGTCAACGAGCGCGTGAAAGCAGACGGCGCACCGCTCGAGGTCCGGAAGCGGATCGAGAACCGCTATGTGCACACCGGCTTCGCCGGCATCGACCCGGCGGATCTGCGCAACCGGTTCCGCTGGTGGGGCCTCTACACCCAGCGCCGCCCCGGCATCGACGGCGGGCGTACGGCCAGCCTGGAACCGCATGAACTCGAGGACGAGCACTTCATGCTGCGGATCCGGATCGATGGCGGTGCGCTGACCAGTGAGCAGCTTCAGGTGATCGGGGAGATCTCGACCCTGTACGGCCGTGACTCCGCCGATCTGACCGATCGGCAGAACATCCAGCTGCACTGGATCCGGATCGAGGACGTTCCCGACATCTGGCAGCGCCTGGAGGCGGTCGGGTTGGAGACGACCGAGGCGTGCGGCGACTGCCCACGAGTCATCCTCGGCTCTCCGGTCGCCGGTATCGCCGAGGACGAGCTGCTCGACCCGACTCCGGTCATCGAGGAGATCAAGGCCCGCTTCATCGGCGATCCGTCCTTCGCCAACCTGCCGCGGAAATACAAGACTGCCATCACCGGGATGCCGGTCAGTGACGTCGTGCACGAGATCAACGACATCTCGCTGATCGCGGTCGAACACCCGGAGTTCGGCGCTGGCTTCGACCTGTGGGTCGGCGGTGGCCTGTCCACCGACCCCCGGCTGGCCGAACGCCTCGGTGTCTTCGTGACCCAGGACGAGGCAGCCGAGGTCTGGGCTGCGGTCACGTCGGTCTTTCGCGACTACGGCTACCGGCGGATGCGGCACAAGGCACGGCTGAAGTTCCTGCTCGCCGACTGGGGTCCGGCCAGGTTCCGGCAGATCCTGGAGACCGAGTATCTGCATCGGTGCCTTCCCGATGGGCCTGCGCCACCGCCGTCGCTGGACCGTGGGGACCACATCGGCGTGCATCGCCAGCGCGACGGCCGGTACTACATCGGGGCCACGCCCACCGTCGGTCGCGTCTCCGGCCCGCTGTTGACCGAACTCGCCAAGAGCCTGGAGGCACACGGATCACATCGGCTGCGGCTCACCCCGCACCAGAAGCTGGTCGTGCTCGACGTGCCCGAGGACCAGGTCAGGCCGCTCCGGCAAGCACTGGAGGAGCTGGGCCTGACCAGCACCCCGAGCCCTTTTCGACGAAATACTATGGCGTGCACCGGGATTGAGTACTGCAAGTTGGCCATCGTCGACACGAAGATCACCGCGGCCCAGGCGATCACCGAACTCGAGCACCGGCTGGCTGACGTCGTGAGCCAGATCGACGTTCCGATCTCGTTGCACGTCAACGGCTGCCCGAACTCCTGTGCCCGG
>JALZDV010000309.1 GCA_030862345.1 Actinomycetota bacterium
GCGGGCAAGGTGCTGGCCCTGAACGAAAGCCGGCCTCCGGTTGTCGAGCCGGGTCTGGACTCACTGGTAGCCGTGGCGGTGGCGTCGGGTGCCCTACGGGCAACCGAGTCGGTTCGGGACGGCCTGGGGTCCGCCGACTTGTCCCTGGTGTGCGTTGGCACCCCATCGGCCGGCAACGGCAGCACTGACTTGGTACAGGTTCGCCGGGTCATCGGAGAGATCGGGGCGGCGCTGGCGGACTCGGACCGTCCGCACACCGTGGTCATCCGCTCGACTGTGCCGCCGGGCACGGTGGAGGAGATCATCATACCGCTGCTTGAGTCGTCTTCCGGGCGCAAGGTCGGCCCCGACCTCCAGGTGTCGATGTGCCCGGAATTCCTCAGGGAGGGCTCGAGCGTGGCGGATTTCTTCGCCCCACCCTTTCTCGTGATCGGTGGTACACCAGAGTCGACGGCCGCGGTGCATGAGCTCTTCGGGTTCCTCGATTGCTCGGTGCACATCGTCCCGATTCGTGCGGCCGAGAGCATCAAGTATGCCTGCAACGCCTTCCACGCGCTCAAGGTTTCCTTCACTAACGAGCTGTCGCGCCTGTACCGATTGCTGGGGGTGGACGCCCGGGACGTTATGGACGTCTTCGTTGCCGACCACCAATTGAACATCTCCTCGGCCTATTTCCGGCCCGGGTTCGCCTTCGGCGGCTCATGCTTGCCGAAGGACCTCCGCAGTCTGCTGCATCTCGCCCGGATGAACTCCGTGGATCTCCCGGTGCTGCAGGGGGCGCTGGTCTCCAATGAGATGCTCGTCCGCGACCTCGCGGACCGGGTCCTGCGCTCCGTGGAGCAGCACGACATCACCAACCGGCGGGTCGCGCTGCTCGGCTTGTCGTTCAAGCAGCAGACCGACGATCTGCGGGAAAGTCCCCATGTCGCCCTCGCCGAAATCTTGATCGGCAAGGGTATTGATGTGAGCATCCACGACCCCGTGGTCAACCCGGCCCAACTGACCGGAGCAAATCTCCAGTACGTCCAGTCGCGCCTGCCTCATCTGCAGAGGGTGCTTCATGACGCGGCTTCCCACGCCCTGGAAGGTGCGCAGGTCGCGGTGGTCTCGACAGCTCATCCACAGGTGGTGAGAGCCGTGGTTCAGGCGAGGCCGCGCGTCGTGTACGACCTTCACGGCCGGCTCGGCGCCGACATCGAAGCACTTGACGGCTACCAGGGGGTGGGCTGGTGAGCACGTCGGCTCGCCGCAGGCGACACGTCTGCATCGTCGTACAGAACCTCCCAGTGCCGTTCGATCGGCGAGTCTGGCTTGAATGCCAGGCGCTGCGCGATCACGGGTACGAGGTCTCGGTAGTCTGCCCGAAAGGCAACGGGGATCCTAGCTATCAGCTCGTGGATGGCATCCACCTCTTCAAGTACCGGGCTTTTCCCCCGATCACCCGGCAGGCGGTGTTCGTCGCCGAATACGTGTACTCGATCCTGGCCACTTTGCTGAATCTGGCCAGGGTGTGGAAGCGTCGACCGTTCGGCGTTGTGCAGGTGTGCAACCCACCGGATGTGTTGTGGGCCGCCGTCGTTCCTTTCAAGCTGGTCTTCGGCGTGAAGATGGTATTCGACCAGCATGACTTGTGCCCGGAGCTCTACCGATCCCGCTTTTCCCGGCCGTCCTCCGCTATCCACCGTGCGCTTTTGCTGACCGAGCGGATCACGTACGCGCTGTCCGAGCACGTCATCGCCACCAACGGCTCGTATCGCAAGCTCGCGCTGCAGCGGGGCCAAAAGCGCGAGGCCGACGTCACGGTCGTTCGTACCGGCCCGGACCCGGACAAGATGTGCCGCGGCGCGCCTGACCCCAGCCTGCACCGGGGGCATCGGTACCTGCTGGCCTACCTCGGAGTGATGGGACCCCAGGACGGCGTCGACCTCGCCCTGCGCGCGATGCACCACATCGTCCACAACTGTGGCCGATCCGACGTGGCCCTCACGCTGATCGGTGACGGTGACGCTGGTAAGGAGTTGCGCCGGCTCGCCGCCGAACTCGGGCTGGACGGCCACGTGGAGTTCACTGGCCGGGCACCCGATGCAGTGGTCGCGCGAATCCTCTCTACAGCGGATATCGGCCTGTCGCCAGACCCCAAGAATCCACTCAATGACGTCTCCACGATGAACAAGACCATGGAGTACATGGCCTTCGAACTCCCGGTCGTCGCCTTCGATCTCGTCGAGACACGGGTTTCGGCGGGGGAAGCGGCTGTATATGTCGAGGCGAATCTCATCGAGCACTATGCCGAGGCGATCCTTGACCTGCTCGAGGACGAGACGCGACGAAAGAACATGGGCGCGGAGGGTCGTCACCGTATCGAGGATCTACTGGCATGGCGGCATCAGATAGCCCCGTACGTCGCGGTCTACGACCGTCTCTGCAGGCGCTGAAAGGGGCCGACATACCGTCATGTGTGGCATCGCGGGAACCTTTCTCTGGCCGCAAGGCGGTCCGCTCACCGATCGTCTCGTCGACCTTATCGCCCACCGTGGGCCGGATGGCACTGGTCATTATGTGCACGCAGCCGGACAGGGCGACGTGCACTTGGGGCATCGGCGTCTGTCGATCATCGACCTGTCGCCGACCGGGGCGCAGCCGATGGTCCATGACGGTCTTGCGCTGGTCTACAACGGCGAGCTCTACAACTACCTGGAGTTGCGCGCCGAACTGGAATCATCGGGAGTCCGTTTCCGCGGGTCCTCCGACACCGAGGTCCTCCTCGAGGCGTGGCGCCATTGGGGGATACAAAGCCTGCCACGGTTGCGCGGCATGTTCGCCTTCGCCGTATTCGACGAACGCACCGGTGAGCTGGTCCTCGCCCGCGACCAGTTCGGCATCAAGCCACTGTTTTTCGTGCAGCGCGGGGATGGCCTGGTGTTCTCCTCGGAGCTCAAGGCGCTCGCCACGGCCCTCGGCCCGGCCCTGAGCGTCGACGACGCGGCGCTGGTGGCCTCGCTGCTCTACTACTGGGTCCCGGACAGCCGGTGTGCCTTCCGGGAGGCGGAGAAGTTGCCGCCAGGCACCTGGCTGCGGTGCCGGCCCGACGGCAGAGTCGACCAGGGCCGCTTTTGGTCGATCCGCGATATCGCGCAGGAGGCTGCCGGGCTGCCTGCGCCCGACCTCGACGCCGTTGTCGCTGATTCGACGCGGCGTCATCTACTGGCCGACGTGCCGGTCGCAACGTTTCTGTCCGGTGGGCTGGATTCGAGCTATCTCACGGCGTTGGCCGCGCGCCACCAATCCGGCATCTCGGCTTACACCATCGGGTTCCGGCCGGAGGACGCGCGTTTTGAGGCCATGCCTGATGACCTGCGATATGCCCGGCAGGTCGCCGAGCGCTTCGGCGTCGAGCTGCACGAAATCGAGATCGCACCGGACATTCTCAGCCTGCTGCCCCGTATCGTCTACCACCTCGACGAACCGATCGGTGACCCGGCCGCGATCAATACGTTCCTGATCGCCTCGGCAGCCCGGGAGCGCGGTGTCAAGGTGCTGCTGTCCGGTATGGGCGCCGACGAGCTGTTCGGTGGTTATCGCAAGCACCTGGCCAACGTTCTGGCAGTGAGGTACCGGAATGCGCCGGCGGCGCTGCGCAAGCCGCTGCGTTCCGCGATCAAGCGCCTGCCGGTGGCGAGCTCGCGGCGCGGGTACCGATCAATCCGGTTCGCCAAACGTTTCCTGTCATTTGCCGAGCTCCCCGAAGAGACAGCTTTCCGCCGCAGCTACACGATGTATGACCGGCTCGAACTCATGGACCTCGTGCACCCCGACCTGGCCGGCACCGTCGACGAGGTGCTCACCGAACACGCCGACGTGTACTCCGACCAGAAACTCGGCGACTTCGTGAATCGGATGTGCCTGGCCGACGCGCGGATGTTTCTGCCCGGCCTGAATCTGGCCTACACCGACCGTGCGAGCATGGCGGCGTCCACCGAGGTGCGCGTGCCGTTCGTCGACGTCGAGGTTGCGAAGGCCGCCTTCAGCATTCCGGGCCATCGCAAAATCGTCGGTCGCCAGGGCAAGGCCGCGCTCAAGCAAGCGGCTCTGTCCATCCTGCCGAAGGAAATCGTATACCGTCCGAAGGGATTATTCAGCGCGCCGCTGCGGGCGTGGATGAGCCGCGACCTGGCCCCGCTGGTGCAGGAGGTCGTGCACGACGGCCTACTCGTGTCCTGCGGGATTTTGCAACGCGAGGCACTGCAACGGCTCGTCGCAGAAGACGCGTCTGGCCAGCAGGACCGCTCAAAGCATCTCTGGCACATCCTGACGCTGGAGTACTGGTATCGCGGGGCGACCGCTGCCGGTGCCGGTGAAATTCGAGCCGCGTAGATAAGGGATGTCGTGAAGCAAGTTGTCCAGAACTACAAGACCGGTGAGCTGGCGCTGCTCGACGTGCCGGTACCGATGTGCAGGCCCGGTGGTGTGCTCGTCCGGACCCATTACTCATTGATTTCCACCGGAACCGAGCTGATGAAGGTGGGAGAGGCCAGCATGTCGATGCTGGCCAAGGCGCGCGCCCGGCCGGATCAGGTTGCGAAGGTCCTGCAGAGCGCCGCGACCGCCGGGCCGGTCGCCACCTATCGCAAGGTGATGAACCGACTCGACTCCTACACGCCGCTGGGTTACTCGCTCTGCGGGGTGGTCGAGCAGGTCGGCGCCGGGATACTCGACGTGGCCGTGGGCGACCTCATCGCGTGCGCGGGCAATGAGCACGCGCTGCACAGTGAGTTCAATTGGGTCCCCAAGAATCTCTACTGCAAGGTGCCAGACGGCGTCACCGCGAAGCACGCCGCCTTTGGCACGGTCGGTGCGATCGCCATGCAAGGCGTGCGTCGTGGCGAACCGCAGCTGGGCGAAGTCGCGTTGGTCATCGGGCTCGGTCTCATCGGCCAGCTGGTGGTGCAGCTGCTGGTGGCCTCGGGCGCTCGGGTGATCGGGGTCGACCTGGCGCCGGAGCGGTGCCGGCTCGCGGAGCGGCTCGGGGCGCGGGTGTGCGGCAGCCCCGGCTCTGATCTGGTGGACAACGCTGTCCGTGAGCTCACCGGTGGGCACGGCGTGGACCAAGTGTACCTCGCGGCCGGTGGCGCCAGCAATGAGCCCGTAGAGCTCGCCGCCCGGTTGAGCCGCGACCGCGGCCGGGTCGTCGACATCGGCAAGTGCAGCCTTGACCTGCCGTGGAACGCCTACTACGAAAAGGAGCTGGATGTCCGCTTCTCCCGCTCATACGGCCCAGGACGCTACGACCCAGGCTACGAGCTCGAGGGCCGCGACTACCCGATCGGCTACGTGCGCTGGACCGAGCGGCGCAACCTGGAGTGCTTCCTCGACCTCCTTGCCAGCAGGCGGGTGGACGTCGAACCGCTGATCTCCCACGTCGCGGACTTCTCGGCGGCGGTCGACACCTACCGGCGGTTGAAAGGTGGCGAGCTGTGCGCCGTCGCCGTGCTGTTCCGCTATCCCACAATCGCGGACGCCACCGCTGTGGCCCCCGAAGAGCCGGTCAAGCCGAAGGTGGCGGCAACGCCGCAAGCCGGCACGCGCAACGGCGCGCATCCGACCCCGGCGGTAGCACGGTCGGTGCACCGCGCAGCGGGCAAGGCCGGTGCGCTGCGGGTCGCATTCGTCGGGGCGGGCAACTACGCGTCGTCGATGCTGCTACCGCACTTGGTCGAGCGGGCCGACGTCGACCTCAGGGATGTCGTCACGACGTCTGCGCTGTCGGCCTCCAACGCCAAGCGCAAGTTCGGTTTCGCCTCAGCGTCCACTGACGTCCGCGCGATGCTCGACGACCCGTCCGTCGATGCGGTGTTCGTCGTGACTCGGCACAGCTCCCACGCCGAGCTCACCTGTCAGGCGCTGCGAGCCGGAAAGGCAGTCTTCGTCGAGAAGCCGCTCGCCCTCACCGAAGCAGAGCTGGGCAAGGTGCTGTCCGCCATCGAAGAGACGGGCAACGACCGGTTGCATGTCGGCTTCAACCGCCGGTTCGCGCCGCTGCTGCGTGAGGCGCGGCAGCGTTGTGGGCGGCGGATCGGATCCGCCTCGGTCCGGTACTTGATCAACGCTGGTCAACTGGATCAGGGCAGCTGGTACAGCCGGCGGGACACGGAGGGTTCCCGGTTCGACGGCGAAGGCGGTCATTTCATCGACACCGTCAGCTGGTGGCTGGACGCTTTCCCCACTTCGATCTTCGCCTATGCGACACCGGGCCAAGCTGACCTGCAGATCCTCATTCGGTATGCCGACGGGTCCACGTCCACGATCACCTACGCGACCACCGGAAGCAACCAGTTCCCTAAAGAGACCTTTGAGGTCGTGGCGGATGGCATGGTGATGCGCTTCGACGACTTCCGGCGGGCCTCGGTGCACGGTCGCACGCGGTGGGCCGCGCCGCGGATCCCGCTGGGCCGCGACAAGGGTCAACGGGCCCAGTTGGACGCTTTCGTCGGGGCGGTCCGCTCCGGCGACCCGATGCCCATCGCCTTGGAGTCGCTGGTTGCCACCACGCGGGCCACGCTCGCGGTGCAGACCAGTCTGGCCACTGGCGCCGCGGTCGAGCTGCTCGCCCTCGGCGCCGCAACGCTGGAACTGGTCCAGCCATGACCAGCCCCAGCTGGTACCTGCGGCGGCTGTCCCGGATGGGTCCGGATGAGGTGCTGGGTCGAGTCCGTGCCGCGGCGCGGATTCGCCGTTGGCGCGCGCTCCTCGACGAACCGGTTCGTCACGAGCGCATTTGCCTGCCCCAGCGGTGGTTCACCAGCGTGCTCGGGCCCGACCTTGCCGCCGTCATCGCCGCCACGGTCGCTGACGACGCGAAACAGCGCCTCATCGCGACCGCCGAACGACTGATGGACGGGCATGCGGAGTTCTTCGGCGTGCCGCGCAGCGACCTGGTCGCCCCGGACTGGGCATTCGATCCCGGTACTGGTCAGCGGGCACCCGCGGACGCTTATGCCTTCGACATCGACCATCGCGACGAGCAGGTCGTCGGCGACATCAAGCAGCTGTGGGAGCTGTCCCGCCATCACCACCTCACCGTTCTGGCGGCGGCCTTCGCCGTCACCGGCGACGATCGGTACGCCTGCCGGGTTGCCGACCACCTCAAGTCGTGGTGGGCGGCCAACCCTCCCTTGCGCGGGGTGCACTGGCTCAGCGGGATCGAGCTCGGCATCCGGCTGCTGTCGTGGGTGTGGGTGCGCAGGCTGCTCGACGCCTGGCCGGGAGCGCCCGGCCTGTTCGAACGCAACCCGGAGGCGCTGCACCAGATCCACTTCCACCAGCGGTGGCTGAGCGCCTTCCCGAGCATCGGCTCGTCGGGGAACAACCACGTCATTGCCGAGGCGGCCGGGCAGCTCGCCGCCGCGTGCGCCTTTCCGTGGTTTCATGAATCCGGCCGCTGGCGCGCAGATGCGATGCGCCTGCTGGACGAGCAGCTGCAGCGGAACACATTCCCGTCGGGCCTGAACCGTGAGCTTGCGACTGAGTACCACGGCTTGGTGCTGGAGCTGGGCCTCACCGCGGCGATCGAGGCCGACGCAGCCAACTGTACGGTGCCCGGGTCGACGTGGCTCGTGCTGCAGCGCATGGTGGACGCGCTGGCGGCAATCGTCGACGTGAGGTTGCGGCCGCCCAGGCAGGGCGACGGTGACGACGGCCACGGGCTCGTCGTCGACGGCGAGGGCAGCGATCGGTGGACCTCCCTGTTGGCCACCGGCGAAATCCTGTTCGGTCGGCCGACCTGGTGGCCGCAGACCACACGCGGCGACGTACGCACCGCGTTACTGACCGCGCTCGCCCAACCGCGACCGCGGGCGGTGCGCAGACCGGTGGCCCGTCCATACCACTTCGCCGACGCGGGCCTCACAATCCTGCGGGTACCCCACCGCGATGACGACGGTGAGATCTGGTGCCGCTGTGACGGCGGGCCGCACGGCTTTCTCTCGATCGCGGCCCACGCCCATGCCGACGCGCTATCGCTGGAGGTTCGCCATGACGGGGTAGAAATCCTGGCCGATCCCGGAACTTTCAGTTATGGCCACTCGTCCGTGTGGCGCTCCTACTCTCGTTCCACGCTGGGTCACAATACGCTAGAACTGGACGGCGATAACCAATCCACTTCGGGCGGGCCGTTCATGTGGACTCAACATGCCCGCAGTCGTGTTCTCGGCGCGTCTATGCACGAGGGCGGCGTCTCCCGGTGGACCGCCGAGCATGATGGCTATAGTCGGCGTGGCGTCTCCGCCTTGCACCGGCGATCGGTTGAGCTCGACAGCGTCAACCGCGAGCTGAAGGTGGTCGACGAGGTGATGAGTCCGCGGCAGCACAGGTGCCGGCTCATGTTTCACCTCGGTCCTGAGATCACCGCTGACCTTTCGGGTGACACGGCGCAGCTGCGCTGGACACACGCGAGCTGTGCGCGGGCGGCTGCACTCACGTTGCCCGCGGCGCTGTCCTGGACGTCACACCGTGGTGAGCTCACCCCGCCGTTGGGGTGGTACTCAGCCGGGCTCGGGCGCAGACAACCTGCGGTCACCCTGCTCGGAAGCGGCTTCGCCGGCGGCGACGCTGCTCCGCTGATGACCCTGCTTTGCTTCCACTCGTGACCGCCTGGAGATTGACGCCGTGGGTAGTACTTCTGCGGGTAACGGTTCCACCTGCGATAGCGACACATCAATGTCTGGAATTGGGTTCATCCCGCGTGTCAGCTACGCAATCGCCTTCGCGGGAGAAGCAGGGATGAAGGGTGCGAGTGCAGATGGATGAGCACGAAGTCCAGGCTTTCTGGAACTCGCATCCATGTGGTGACCACATCGTAGGTGGGCTGCACGATGTGTTCGCAGATGACTACGAACGCTTCTTCGTCGCTTATGACACGTGGCGGTACCGCCAAGAGGCCCATATTCCATCTTGCCTGGACCGCGTCGACTGGCGCGACCGGAAAGTGCTGGAGATCGGGCTCGGGCAGGGTGCCGAGTCGGAGCAGATCATCCGCCGGGGCGGTCGGTGGTCGGGTCTCGACCTCACACAGGAGTCGGTCGACCGGGTCCGCGCGCGGCTGGCGATCCGGTCATTGCCCTACGACGGCCTCCAGCGGGGTAGTGCGCTGGACATCCCGTGGCCGAACGCGACTTTCGACATCGTCTTCAGCCACGGCGTTCTGCACCACATCCCCGACATCCGGTCAGCTCAGGCGGAGATCCACCGCGTGCTGAAGCCAGGCGGCACCCTTGTCGCGATGCTCTACTCGCGAGCGTCGCTGAACTATCAGTTCAGCATCCGGG
Organism: Actinomycetota bacterium; assembly: GCA_030862345.1. Lineage (GTDB taxonomy): Bacteria > Actinomycetota > Actinomycetes > Mycobacteriales > Geodermatophilaceae > JACCQS01. Next base: position 9,324 of record JALZDV010000309.1, read on the forward strand.
TGGTCCGCCGCGCAGCTCTCGCTGCCGCGTATCCGCTGCGGCGCTCGCGGTTGATCAAGGCCTTCCCGATGTTGCGCCGGCACCTGCACAACGCCGAGCGTGAGGGTCTGTGCCGCTACCTCGCACTGGACAACTTCACGCACCGGAACACCGACGGCCCGCTGAACCCTTACGCGCGGGTTTACTCGCCGCGCGAGGTCGCCGAGGAGTTCCCCGCCTTCGACGTAGTCGACACCCACACGCGCTACATGCACGCGCCGCCGTTGCCCGTGCGCAGGTTACCGATGGAGCGCTGGCTCGGTTGGCACTTGTGGGTGCACTTGCGGGCACGCCGGACGCCCGGCCGGACGGAGACGGCCCCGTTCGCATGCGAGGCGATGCGCCGTGAGTGACGCGGTCCACACTGGCGGCGCGACCGCAACGCCACCGGCGTATCCACAAGGCGGCGGAACAATCCACCCCGGCACCCGCACCCCTCGCGTGGTCGGGTGTGGTGTGGGCGCTGCTGGTGGTCAACACCCTGGGTTTCATCGGGTCCGATATGATCATCCCGTTTCCGCGATCCGTCGCCCAAATGATCACGATGGGCGCGCTGGTGACCGCGTTCGCGTTGGCCCTGCTGGTCAACCCACGCGTGCGTGTGCGGCCGAGCGCGTACCTGCTGCTGCTGAGCCTGCCGGCCCTCGTCAGCATCGCCTCGAGCTTGCGGTTGGAGTCAGGGTTCGGGTCCCTCTTCCGCTGCTTCCGGTTGGGTTGTTCGTGGCGACGCTGTGGCTGCTGTCCGCATGGTGGCGTGGTGAGCTGCGCTTCGCTCGCTATCACGTGCGGGTATTGGGCGCCGTGCTGCTTACCGTGCTGGCGGGCCTCGTCATCGCGCCGGGGTCGGCGTTCTCCGGACCCGACGGTCGGTTGTCGGGTGTGATCTGGCCGATCCCGGCGACGCAGGTTGGCCAGTACTGCGCCGTCGCTGCAGGCCTGGCCATCCTGCTCTGGCTCACAAGGAGCATCGACGGGCGCAGCGCGCGGCCGTCATCGCGGTGCCGGCGGTCGGCCTCCTGCTGCTCAGCCACACCCACACCGCGCTGATCGCGTTCGTCGCCGCCCTGGCCGTGGCCGGCCTCAGCCTCGCATTCACCAACGCGCGAGCCCGGCGCGCTCTGGGCGCGGCCACTGGGCTGGGGGCCCTAGCCGCTCTGGCCTTCGGCCAGGCCATCCAGACCTGGATGCAGCGCGACCAGGACGCCGAACAACTCGCCAACTTGACGGGCCGGCAGAAGGTGTGGGACCTCCTGCTGGCAGAGGAGCGCACGCTCGCCGAGCAGACCTTCGGTGTTGGACTTACCGACAAGTCCTTCGCCGGCCTGGCGAACGACGACAGCTGGCTGGCCGTCTACCACGAGCAGGGATGGGTGGGTGTCGTGATCGTGGTTGGCATCCTCGGCAGCCTGCTCATTGCCGCAGCGCTGCGGCCTCCGTCACCGGCACGCGCGTGCGCCGTGTTCCTCATCCTGTACTGCCTGGTCGCCTCGTACACCGAAGTCGGCCTCGGCGACGCGTCCCCCTACCTGCTGCACTTGGCCGTGGCTGCCTCGCTGCTGGTGCCCGGTGCGGCCAAGAAGAGCCAGCCAGAGCCCGGCCGCAGGCGAGTATGGCATGACCGAGCAACCTCGCGGTGGAACTGGGCGGTCACCTACGGTTCTGAAACAGCAGCTCCGCGACTAAGTAGGCCACGAAGAAGTTACGCACGAACACTGAACGTCCCAGATTTCTGCGTCCCGTAACGGAACCCGCGACTGCGACGACATCACACACATACGCCTTGACGCTCGTTTCGATGGATGAGCCGATTTCGCGCCTAAGTCAAGAGGTGGTCAACCGTGGGTCAACCAGGCGTTATTCTCGATCGAGATGGCACGATCATCGTCGACCACGGTTACGTCGGATCAGCCGACCGCGTCGAGTTCATCAACGGTTCGATCGAGGCGATCGCCGCGCTCAACGAGGCAGGCGTCCCGGTGGTGGTGGCCACTAATCAGGCTGGAGTCGCTCGCGGTTATTACGGGATCGAAGATGTGCAGCAGGTGCACAAACACATGATCGCCGAGCTGGCCCGCAAGGGAGCGCATGTCGATCTCTGGTTGTTCTGCCCCTACCATCCCGACGGTATTGTGGAGGCTTTCGCTCGCGTGAGCGGCGATCGCAAGCCCGCTCCGGGCATGGCTTTGGCGGCAGCACAGGCTCTCGACCTGGATCTGTCGGCATCATGGGTGGTGGGTGACGATTCCGTCGACATCGGTCTCGCCAAGGCCATCGGGGCGTGTCCCCTTTACGTCGGTCCACTCGGCGCCGCCAGTCTGGGGGCGGCCTCGTTCCCGGATCTCGCGGCTGCGGTGGAGTTCATCCTCGGTCGTGCTGCCGTCGACGGTGACGACGTCGTAGCCGGCCAACCGAGCGATCGGTCTCGGTTCCCGGCGCATCAGTTCGATCGGGCCGATGCGTACGGCGGCGCGTACGTGGCTGAGCTGTTCCGTGCGTTCGGTACCATCGACCTCGAGCGCATCAGCCGTGCCGCCGAGATCCTCATCGATGCCTATCACCGCGACGCGGCCGTTTTCGCCTGTGGGAACGGCGGTTCTGCGTCCATCGCCAACCATCTGCAGTGTGATCACGTAAAGGGTATCCGGAACGGCACAGAATTCACTACTCGCGCGTACAGCCTCAGCACGAACGTCGAGCTGCTGAGCGCCATCGCTAACGACCTCGGCTACGAAAGTATCTTCGAGTACCAGCTGCAGTCCCTAGCCCGGCCGGGCGACGTCCTTGTCGCGGTGTCGTCGGGAGGCCGCTCGCCGAACATCGTCCGAGCAATGGACTGGGCGGGCGCGAACGGCATGCAGACCATCGCCCTGACCGGGTTCGAGGGCGGGCCGGCCAGCCGGCAGGCTACGGTATCGATACATGTCGATTCGCCCAACTACGGGATCGTCGAGGACGCACATCAAGCATGTATGCACCTACTGGCCCAGTACATTCGGCAATTACGGATGACCGCTGATGCTGTCGCGTCCCAGACCTTCTGACGGCATGCGCGTCGCCATCAACCTGCTCACCGACGATCCGGTCAATCCGTCGGGTGCCCATTGGTTCTGGACCCGCATCATTCCGGAGATGGCGAAGCGGCTCACTGGTGACGAGGAGTTCCATCTCCTGGTCAGTCCGAGGTCTCGGCAGCTCCATGAGGGCTACGGCCCCAACGTCCACTACATCGAGTTTCCCTGGTCGAACGAGCGCCCACCGCTGCGGACCTTGAGCGAGCACCTTTACACCCCGGTTCGGCTACCGCGCGCAGGAATCGATGTGTTCTACACACTGATAGCGCCGTTGGTCAGCCCGGCGCGGTCGCTCGTCGTCCACTTCAAGACACTGCACGCGTACACGGCTCCCGCGTCGGTTCGTCCAGCTGCGCGCCTGTACCGGCGCATGAGTTATCCCCGTACCGCGCGGCTGGCGGACGCGATCATCATCAACTCGGAGAGCCTGCGGCAGGAGGTGCATCGTTTCCTGAACGTCGATCCGGCGAAGTTGCACCTGATCCCGGAGGCGGTGGACCATGACCTGTTCCGACCCGGTGACCGCGACGACGAATGGAGTTTGGTGTCTGCGAAGTACGGCAT
>JALZDV010000320.1 GCA_030862345.1 Actinomycetota bacterium
CCGGGATGACCCGCTCGGCAAGGTCGTAGGCCGGGCTGAAGTTACGGCGCTCCGCGATGGCCAGTTTCCCTACCGAGTAGAGGTATTCCAGCATCGTCTTGCCGTCCGACCCGCGGTCCCAGAGCACTGTCGCAGCCGCGTAGCGCGGATCCTTCGGGCGGCGCGCAGGATCGAGCAGCTGGGTATAGGTCAGCGGGCCCCGCTCGGCAACCTCGGCGTACACCTGATCGGCGAACCCGGGCCGCTCGGACTGCACCCTGCTAAGGAACTGCGACCACTGCTGGTGCGTCTTCTGCCGAGTCATCCGCCAGCGCAACGCCGGGTACAGCGTCATGTCGAGGATGGAGGCGGCGTGCCCCCAGTACTCGTAGGCACCACCTTCGCGGAAGGTCAGCCGATCGAGCAGGTCGAGGGGGTACGGGCCCAGGCGAGAGAAAGCGGCCAGGTAGTGCGAGCGGGCCAGCACGTTGACCGCATCGATCTGGAAGGCGCCCACCCGGGCCAGGATCCGTCGGAGATGACCCAGATTGGGCCGCGCCGGCCGCGGGCGGCCGAAGCCTTGGGCGTGGACAGCGATCCGGCGTACCTGGTCGGCGGAGAGATCCACCTCAGTTGAGGCGCAGTTCCGTGGCCGCCCGTTCCTGGTCACTGGCATGCTTGAGCACCACGCCGAGTGTGGACTTGACCGCCGCTTCGTCCAGTGTGCTCAGGCCCAGAGCCAGCAAGGTGTGCGCCCAGTCGAGGGTCTCGGCGATCGACGGGGACTTCTTCAGCTCCAATGCCCGCAGCGCCCGCACGGTCCGAACCAACTGCTCGGCGAGCTTGGGCGCAAGATCTGGGACCTTGGCCTGCACGATCTGCCGCTCCCGCTCGGCCGACGGGTAGTCCAGGGCGAGATAGAGACAGCGTCTCTTGAGGGCTTCGGACAACTCCCGGGTGGCGTTGGAGGTCAGGACGACGATCGGCCTCCTGCTGGCCACGATCGTGCCGAGTTCGGGCACGGTCACCTGGAAATCGCTGAGCACTTCCAGCAGCAGACCCTCGACCTCGACGTCGGCCTTGTCCGTCTCGTCGACCAGCAGAACGGTCGGGCCGGTACGGCGGATGGCGGTGAGCAACGGGCGGGCCAGCAGGAACTCGTCGGTGAAGATGTCGTCGTGGACCTCGTCCCACGACTCTCCCGTGCCACTGGCAGTGCTCGCTTGAATCCGCAGGAGTTGCTTCTTGTTGTTCCACTCGTAGAGGGCCCGCGCCTCGTCCAGACCCTCGTAGCACTGCAGCCGGATCAACTCGGCATCGGTCGCGGTTGCCAGCGCTTTGGCGAGCTCTGTCTTGCCGACGCCGGCCGGACCTTCGACCAGTAAGGGCTTCGCCAACCGATCGGCCAGGAACACCGTCGTCGCGATGGCGTCATCGGCCAGATATCCGGCGTCGACTAGGCGCTTCGCGACGTCGGCAACCGACCCGAACTGGGGGCTGTGCTGTCCCATTCGAAGCACCCTACGGCGCGAAGCCGTACGTCTCGTAGTCAGCGGCGCACTGGCCCGTGACATCTGTCAGGGCCCGGGCTCATTCCCGCGCGTGGGTCGGGTCCTCGTCGGCGTGGGCGATATGACGCAACTGGCCCCAGATGAGCACCACGAAGACCCCCGACCCGACGAAGGCGAACCAGAACGGTGCCGTCACCCCGAAGTGCTGCGCCAGGAGCCCGCCGATGCCCGCCCCGACGACCAATCCCCCGAAGACACCGATCAGGTTCACGCTGCCGACCCGGCCCTGGAGCTCGCTCGGCACAGCGCGTTGCCGGATCGTGATCGAGGTGGTGCCCCAGATGAAGGCATGCGCCCCGAAGACGAAGAACACCGGCATCGCGACGTACGGGCTGGTGGCCAGCGCCAGGGCAAGGTGGGTGAACGTCTCGACGATCAGCCCGATTCGCATCAGGTTGCCCAGCGTGACGTGCCGGGTGATCCAGCCGTAGGCCAAGACGCCCAACAGCCCGCCCGCCGCCCCAACCGTGGTGAGCAGGCCGAAGCCGACGGCGCCCAGGCCGAGCCGCTGGGTCGCGTAGAGGACCAGTACCGACCAGGCCGCCCCGAACGTGACGTTGAAGATCGTGATCGTCAGGACGAGCGTGCGGACCGCCGCGTGCTTCCAGACCCACCGGATGCCCTCGGCGATGTCGTGCCGCATCAGTCCGGCGGTCGCTCGGTCGCGCCCATGCGGCGGCAGCACGACCTTGGTGATGAGCATGGCACCCAGCAGTACGAGGACGGACTGGGCGGCGAATGGCCAGGCCATCCCGACCGCGAACAACGCGGCGCCGATAGGCGGGCCGACCAGCTGGTTGATCGTGATGAAGCCGGCCTGGACGCGTGCGTTGGCGATGGCGAGGTCGTCGCGGTGCACGAGCATCGGCAACAACGTGCCGGTGGTGTTGTCGGCGAACACCTCGGCGGTGCCGAGCAGGAACATCGCGACCAGCACCAGCCAGATGGACACCACATCGGTGACCACGGCGGCGGTCAACACAAGCAGCACACCGGCGCGGAGCACGTCGACGGTGACCACGATGAGCTTGCGATTGAGCCGGTCGGCCAATGCGCCGGCGAAGAGTCCGAACACCAGCGGCGGCAGCCACTGCAGCAGGGCGGCCATGGCGACCAGGAACTCCTGGTCCGTCTGCGACGCCACCAGCAGCGGACCCGCTGCGATCGCGATCCCGTCTCCGAGGTTGCTTACCCAGGTCGAGGACAACAGCCATCGGAACCCCGGACCCAGCCGGGATGGGGCGACGGTCTCGAGCAGGCGTGTCACACCCAGACGCTAGTTCGGTGCCGGCTCGGGTCACATTCTGCGGCGCGCCCCGGTCAGGTCATCTCGGCGAAGTCCTCAGTGGCCTTCGTCCTGCCCGCCACGATCATGATGTCGTCCGGTTCGACGAGGGTGTCCTGTGTCGCATAGGTGAACGGTTGGCCCGTTCGTTTGATGCCGACGACCGTGACGCCGTACTTCGTCCGAAGTCCCGCCTGACCAAGCGTCTTGCCGACGGCCTCCTTCGGCGTGCGGGTCTTGACCAAGGCGTAGTCGTCCTCGAACCGGATGTAGTCCAACATCCGACCGGTGACCAGATGGGCTAGGCGCTCCCCCATCTCGTGCTCGGGAAGTACCACTTCGTGGGCACCGACACGCCTGAGGATTTTGGCCTGCATCCGACTCGTTGCTTTTGCCCAGATGCTGGTGAGCCCGAGGTCCGCCAGGGCGGCGACCGTGAGGATTGACGCCTCGGTTGCCGTCCCGATCGCCACGACCGCATGTCCGAAGTCGGCCACCCCGAGCTGGCGCAGGACATCGATATCGGTCGTATCGGCGCTGACTACGTGGGTAAGCGCCTCAGAAAGGTCCTGGACTATTTTCGGGTCTTTGTCGACGCCCAGGACCTGGACGTCGCGGCGGGCCAACTCCATGGCCAGCGATCTTCCGAACCGGCCGAGGCCGAGCACCACTGTGCTCTCGTCTGGGTTCTTAGCCACGGTGTCTAGCCAACGATCGGTCGCTCCTCCGGAAGCCGGTAGCGCCGGGTGCGCTCCCTTGTAGCCAATGCGGTCGCCAGTGTGATCGGCCCGAGCCGACCGGCAAACATCAGGAAAGACAGGATGACATGAGCTGCCGCGGGCATTTGGGCCACGGCACCGGTCGAGAGCCCACAGGTGGCGAAGGCAGAGATCGTGTCGAACAGTACGAAGTCCAACGGCAGGTTGGTCAGCGACATCAGGACCAGGGTGGATACGGCGATCACACCGACGCTGATCAGGGCCACGGTCAGAGCCTGGCGTTGAACGGCGGTGGGGATTCGGCGGTTCAGTGCCTTGACATCCGGTTCACCACGGATCTCAGCGGCAATGACCAGAGCGAGGATCGCGAAAGTCGTGACTTTGATGCCACCGGCCGTGCTCGCACTGCCTCCGCCGATGAACATCAGGCCGTCCATCACGACCAAGCTCTCCGGGTTCATCGCCCCGATCTCGATCGTGTTGAGGCCGCCACTTCTCGGCATGACTCCATGGAAGATCCCGGCCAGCAGTCGAACGGGGACACTCAGGTTGCCCAAGGTCGCGGAGTTGGTCCATTCCATCGCCGTGACCAGCACGGGCCCCACGATCAGCAGGATCCCGGACACTCCAAGGGTGATTTTGGTATGCAGTGACCACAGGTGTGGTTTGAACAGTTCCCGTCGCAGTTCGAGCAGAACCGGGAACCCGAGACTGCCGATGATCACGGCCAGCGCGATCGGCAGACAGATCCAGGTATCGCTCACGTACTGGGTCAAGCTGTCCGAGTAGAGGGCGAATCCACCGTTGTTGAAAGCCGATACCGAGTGGAAGACCGACTCGTAGGCCGCCGGGCCGACGGCTCGGTCGTAGCCGAAGACCAACCGCAGCATTATCACCAGGGCGAAGACTGCTTCGAAGACGAAGCTCAGCTTCACTACCCCTGTGACGACCCGGCGTATTTCACCCAGGGTGAGTGACGAGGTCTCCGCTTGAACGGTGAGCTGGAAGCGCAGCCGCAGCCGTGGGGACATCAGAACGGCCAGCATCGAGGCGAGGGTCATGACCCCGATGCCGCCGATCTGCATCAGTACGAGGATCGTGATCTCACCGAAGGTCGACCAGTAACTAGGAGTGTCGACCACGGATAACCCGGTCACCGAGACCGCCGAGGTTGAGGTGAACAAGGCAGTCACGAATCCAGCGCCGTGACCGGACTCCGCGGCGATCGGTAGGGACAGCAGGCCGGTGCCCAGCGCGATGGTGATGGCGAAGGCCACCGCGATCACCCGGGCTGGTCTGCCCAGCGCCGCAAGCAGGCCGCCGCGTCTGCGGGGTGGGCGGTCTAGGGAGTCGCTCATGCTAGGGCTCGATAGGCAGCTCGCTTGCTCTCCCCGGTGAGCCGGTCCAGGTAGAGCCGGCCGTCGAGGTGGTCGATCTCGTGTTGCAGGCATCGGGCCATCAGCCCGTAGCCGGCCAGGGTCAACGGCTTGCCATGCTGATCGAAGCCCTCCGCCACGCAATAGCTCGCCCGAAGGGTGGGAAACCACAGTCCGGGGATCGACAGACAACCCTCATCCTCGGTCTCGGTCTCCGTGGAGCGTTCGACCAGTCGAGGGTTGACCAGGTGACCGATCTTGCCGTCGATGTTGTAGGCGAAGGCTCGCAGGCTGATCCCGATCTGCGGGGCAGCGAGCCCGGCATGGCCTGGAGCGTTCACGGTGTCTTCGAGGTCACTGACAACTGCCTGCAGTTTCTCGTCGAAGTCGTCGACCGGATCGGCCGGCGTACGGAGTACGGGGTCGCCAACCCGACGGATGACTCGCACGCTCACGCCGTCATTGTTCCGGAGCCCTCTACCAGCGCCACGGTCAGGATGCGCCAGTCCGCGCAGGCCGTGGCCTTTCTAGTGCAGGATCATCTCGTCGCGATGAATGACCTCGCGGCGAAATTCGGGGGCCAACTCGCTCGTCGACCTTCCGAGCATCGCCGGTAGCTCGCGAGCATCGTAGGTAACCAGGCCGCGTCCGACTGCGACGCCGTCGGGACCGAGCAGTTCCACCGGATCGTCGGCCATGAAATCACCGGCCACACCGGTGATCCCGGCAGCAAGCAGCGAAGCCCGTCTTGCTCGTAGGGCCCGGACTGCTCCCGCGTCGAGCACGAGCGACCCCCGCGGGCGGCTCGCGTAGCGCAGCCAGAACAAGCGTGCCGTCGGCCGACGGCCGGTGGCCGGGAACAGGGTCCCCACGTCGTGACCTGACAGCGCCGCCCGTACGTCCTGCGCCTTGGCGATCCGCACGCAGACCCCCGAACTCGAGGCGATCATGGCAGCCTCCACCTTGCTGCTCATGCCGCCACGCCCCACCCCGTCACCTCGGGAAGCGCCGATGCTCAGCGCTTCGAGATCGGCGGCGCCGTTGATGACCGGGATCCGCTCGGTCCCGGACCGGTGAGGATCCCCGTCATGCAGACCGTCCACGTCTGACAACAACACGAGCCCCGATGCCTCGGCAACGTGAGCGACCAACGCCGCCAGCCGGTCGTTGTCGCCGAATCGGATCTCCTCGGTCGCCACCGTGTCATTCTCGTTCACCAGCGGAACGACGCCGAGGTCGAGCAGTCTCGCGATCGTGCGGGAGGCGTTGCGGTAATGCGCCCGGCGGTGCAGGTCATCCGCGGTCAGCAACACCTGACCGACGAGCAGCCCGTGTACGGCGAATGCGGCGGCGTAGGCCTGGACGAGGATCAGCTGCCCGACGCTGGCCGCAGCCTGCGCCGTCGCAAGGTCCCGAGGGCGCCGTCTGATACCCAGCGGAGCTAGTCCGGCAGCGATCGCGCCCGAGGAGACCACGACGATCTCCCGTCCGGCTTGTCGGTGGCCGTGCAGGCTAGCCACAAAGGTCTCCAGTCGCGCGGTGTCGATGCCGCCGACTAGCGAGGTCAGCGACGAGGACCCGATCTTGACGACGACCCGGCGTGCCTCAGCGATCGGATCGGTCGCCGGCGTCATGCCTCAGCGCCCGCCTCGGCGGTAACCGTTGCATCCTCACCTGTCGGCCCCGCGCCTTCATCCACTGGCCGACGGCGCGCCTGCTTTCTCGCCAGCCGCTCCCGGGCCGAGATCCGTTCGGAGACCTCCAGTCGCGGATCCTCACCTCGGCGGCCGACGACAGCACTGCTCGCATCGGGAAGGCTGGGCACCCAGTCGAAGGTCACGTCCGCGATCGTCACCGGGCATCCCGGTGTCGCGCCGGCCTTGACGAGGGCTTGCTCGACGCCGAGCCTGGCTAGTCGATCGGCGAGGTATCCGACCGCCTCGTCGTTGCTGAAGTCGGTCTGCCGTATCCAGCGCTGGGGTTTCGCGCCGTGCACGACAAACCCGCCCGGAGTACCGGGATCGGCATCGACGCTGAACGTGTCATCGATCGGGGTCGGCCGGATGATGAGCCGGGTCGGTGCCAGGGCAGGGCGGGCTGCCCGGTCTGCGGCCACCTGCTCGGCCAGGTAGTAGGTGAGCGCGCTGACCCCCGCACCACTGACTGCGCTGATCGGAAAGACCCGGTAGCCGCGCGCGGTGAGATCGTCGGCTACCAGCTCGGCCAGGTCGCGAGCCTCGGACACATCGATCTTGTTGATCGCCACGGCCTTGAGCCGGCTGACCAGGGCACCGCCGGCACCGCCATAGGCAGACAGCTCGCTCTCGATGGCCTCGATGTCGCTGAGCGGGTCGCGTCCCGGCTCCAGGGTTGCAGCGTCCACGACGTGGACCAGGACCGAGCAGCGCTCGACGTGGCGGAGGAACTCCAGGCCCAGTCCCTTGCCTTGGGCAGCGCCCGGGATCAGGCCAGGCACATCGGCCATCGTGAACGTGTGGTCCCCGGCGGCGACGACACCCAGATTGGGCGCGAGCGTCGTGAAGGGGTAGTCAGCGATCTTCGGCCGGGCTTTGGACACCGCGGCGATCAGCGAGGACTTGCCAGCCGAGGGGAAGCCGACCAGCCCGACATCGGCCACACTCTTGAGCTCGAGGACGACGTCGCGGGACTCCCCCTCCTCGCCGAGGAGCGCGAAACCCGGAGCCTTGCGCCGGGTGGAGGCGAGTGCTGCATTGCCCAATCCCCCGCGACCGCCCTGCGCGACCACATAGCGCGTGCCTTCGCCGACGAGGTCGATCAGGACCTCGCCATCCAGGTCGGTGACGACCGTGCCTTCTGGTACGGCCAGCACCCGATCCTCGCCCTGAGCGCCATTGCGGTGATCACCCTGCCCCGGCTTTCCGCTGCCGGCGCGGGAATGCGGGTGATGGTGGAAGTCGAGCAGGGTGTGCACTCCCGGATCGACCTCCAGGATCACATCTCCCCCGCGGCCACCATTTCCGCCGTCCGGCCCGCCCATCGGCTTGTACTTCTCACGGTGCACCGACGCGCAGCCATGCCCGCCGTTCCCAGCGGTCAGGTGCAACACAGCGCGATCGATGAAGGAGGTGCTCATAGCCAGTCAGCGCCGAAGCTCGGCAGCACGCGCGCGAAGCGCGTCATGTCAATCGATCGGGATGACGCTGACCTGGGCGCGCCCACGGCGCTTCCCGAAGGCGACCGCGCCGG
>JALZDV010000339.1 GCA_030862345.1 Actinomycetota bacterium
GCGGCGGGGACGTCCCGACTGAGGAGGTGGCCCTGAACGAGCCGGCAGACCTTACCGGTCCGCCGGCGGCGGCGGGCAACACCGAGGCACCCACCGCGGATCGCCGAACCGACTCAAGCTGAGGTGGACGACTGAGCGCTAACGACCAATTCGCCGTCCTGGTAGACCGCGCGTACCCGCTCCCGCAGGCCGACCAGGTCGGTGGCCGAGCCCTCGAGCACGACGACATCGGCCCGCTTGCCGGGTTCCAGGGTGCCGAACTCGTCCGCGATCCCGAGCAACTCGGCGGCGGAAGCGGTGCTGGCGTGCCAGGCCTGCAGCGGTGACATCCCCAACGCTGCCAGCAGTCCCAATTCGCCGAGGTTGTTGCCGTGCGGTCCAACCCCGCTGTCGGTGCCCATGGCGACTTTGACGCCGGCAGCGATGGCCCGACCGACCGAGTCATCGTGTGCCTCTAGAACCATCCGGGCCTTGCTGATCACGGCAGTCGGCATCGGTACCCCGGAATCAGCCAGAATGAGAACGGCCCGGGGAGCAGAAAGCGTTGGTACCAACCATGTTCCGGCGGCGAGCATCATCTCGATGGCCTCGTCGTCGAGGTAGATCCCGTGCTCGATCGAACGGATGCCGTTGCGGACGGCCACCTTGATCCCGTCGGTGGCCTGAGCGTGGGCCATCACGTACAGCCCCGCTGCCGTCGCCTCTTCGACCAGTACGGCAATCTCGGCATCGCGGAAGTGCCCATGGCGTGGGTCGTCGCGGGGTGAGAGCACGCCTCCGCTGGTGGCCACCTTCAGGACATCGGCTCCCGCGCGGACGAGTTCTCGGACCACCCTGCGCATCTCGTCGGCGCCATCGACGAGGGTGGCCGGGCGTCCGGGATGCGGGCCGAGCAGGGGCAGGACCGCACCGCACGGCTGCCACCCGTCACCGTGACCGCCGGTCTGGCTGAGCATGCTGATCGAGATCTGTACGCGCGGGCCGGCGATCAGGCCATCTCGAAGTGCCTGGGCCACACCGAGATCCGCACCGCCGGCGTCCCGCACGTGGGTGATCCCCGTACCGAGGGTCGTCTTCAGGTTGTGCACTGCTTCGTAGAACGGGTAGCTGAACGGTGTCTGGATCATCCTCAGGAGGTTGATCCCGCTGAACAGCACGTGCACATGGGCGTCGATCAGGCCGGGCAGGATCGTGGTGCCGGAGCAGCGGACGATGTCGTCGGCGTCCATGCCGCTGCCGACATCCACGATCAACCCGTCCTCGACGAGCACATCCGCCCTAGCCGGAGCTGCCCCGGTGCCGTCGAATACCTCGCCGCCGGCGAAGAGGGTGCGCGTCACCCGAGGACCGTATCCGGCCACCGCCGGTGTGACCGAGCAGGGACGCTCAGCTCGCTGGGGCAAGTCACGGACCCGAGCCTGCACCGATCCGCGCGGTCCGGGCCGGGCCGGTGTAGAGCCGGCGTTCCAGACCGAGGTCGACGGGCCGGCCATGGGTGTTCAGGACGGCGGGAATCATCCGGCATCACAGGCCAGCATCCGCACCATGGTGGGGCTGATCTTGGCCTCGTCACGGGCCTGCACCCCGTCGGGGTCCAGCAGCTCTTGTTCGCGTAGGGCGGGCCGCACCGCAACCTACGAGCCGGCTTGACACTTTAACCTTAGAATATCCCTGCAGCGCACAGGATCTCAGAACTTTCAGCAACAATCCATGACTGACAGCAACTTGGGCGCAGGGCCGGAGGCCGCCGGCCGACAACGGAAGGCGCCGACCGCCGTACCGCTCGTCACTGCCGCAGTTCCATCCATCGGCCACTCGCGTGGCCGCGTCAGTTACCAGCCGCGCGCGCGCCATTCGGCCAAGTGCGGTCGTTCGACTCCGAGTGTGGTGTCGGATCCGTGGCCCGGATAGACCCAGGTGTCATCGGGCAGCGTTGCGAACACCCGCTCCTCGAGGTCATCCATCAACGAGACGAAGTGTTCGGTGTTGCCGAAGGTATTGCCGGGTCCACCCGGGAACAGGCTGTCACCGGTAAACAGGTGATGGCCGTGCCGGTTCCAGAGCAGCGCAATGCTGCCTGGGGTGTGCCCACGTAGGTGGATGACGTCGAGTTCGAGCTGTCCCACATTCACGGTGTCACCGTGTTCGACCGGGTCGCTGACCGGCACCGGAAGTTCGGCGCCGTCCAGTGGATGCGCGGAGGTTGCGGCACCGGTCCGCTCGACGACCTCCGACAAGGCCTGCCAGTGGTCACCGTGTCGATGTGTGGTCACAATGCGCCGTAGCGAGGTCCCGTTGGACAGCTCCAGAATCCGGTCGGCCTCGTTAGCCGCGTCGATAAGCAGACTGTCACCGGTCGCCGTGCAGGTCAGCAGGTATGCGTTGTTGTCCATCGGGCCGACCGATAGCTTGCGCACCCGCAGGCCCTCGAGTTCCCGCGTGTCGGGGGGTCCCCCGGCGCTGACGTTGCCGGAGTAACGCTGGTCGCTGGGGCTCGTCATCGAGTCCCTCCCGTCAGGCGTACAGCTCGTCGAGCTGCGCCCGGTGGTTGTCCTCCACCACCTTGCGCTTCACCTTCAGCGAGGGGGTCATCTCGCCGGATTCAACACTGAGGTCATGATCCAGGATGACGAACTTCTTGACCGTCTCCCACCGATTGAGCTTGGCGTTCAGCTGGCTGATATAGCCGTCGACCATCGCGCGGGCCTGTTCGGAGGCCGCGATCTCCTCGTAGGAGGCGTTCTCCAGGCCGCGCTGCGACTTGGCCCAGCCGGCGATGGCCTCGGGGTCGAGGGTCACCAGGGCAGCGACGAAATTGCGTTGCTCGCCATGCACGAGGACTTGTCCGACATAGGGGCACAACGCCTTGAACTGAGACTCGATCTGGGACGGTGCGATGTACTTGCCTCCGGAGGTCTTGAAGAGGTCCTTCTTCCGATCGGTGATCTTCGTGAAGCCCTCGGAGTCGATCTCGGCGATGTCGCCAGTGTGCAGCCAGCCATCGGAGTCCAGCGTCTCGGCCGTCGCCTCATCCAAGTTGTGATAGCCGTCCATGACGCCGGGGCCTTTGATCAGCAACTCACCGTCCTCAGCGACACGGAAGTCGGTACCCTCGAAGGGGATCCCGATAGTTCCGAACTTGTTGCGGTCCGGCCGATTGACCGATGAACCGGCTGAGGTCTCGGTCAGGCCGTAGCCCTCGAGGATGAGGATCCCGGCCGCGTCGAACCATCGCGCGATCTGGCCGTTGAGCGCCGCAGCGCCGGAGATGAAGAACTTGACCCGGCCACCGAAGCGCTGCTGGATCTTGGAGAAGACCAGCTTGTTCGCGAGGCCGTACTGCAACCGCAGCGGGACCGGGATCCCGCGGCCCTGCGCCTGACGGGTCTTGACGTCCAAGCCGACCTTGAACGCCCAGTCGAAGATCTTCTTCTTCGGGCCGCCTTCTTCGGCGGTCATCGTCGTGATCCGGTTGTAAGCCTTCTCGAAGATCCGCGGCGCCGCGCCCATGAAGGTGGGTTTCACGACCGCCAGGTTCTCGATGATCTTGTCCACCCGACCGTCGACCGCACTCTCGAAGCCCACGGCGAGCTGAGTGGTGAGCAGGACCTTGCCGAAGGAATGCGCCAACGGCAGCCAGAGGTATTGCAGGTCCTCGATGTCCAGCAGGCCGGTGGCGGCCACCGCGGCGCCTTCGTACGTCCAGCTCGAATGCCGTAGCCGTACGCCCTTGGGCCGTCCGGTGGTGCCCGAGGTGTAGATCAGTGTGGCCAGCGATTCCGGCTCGATGGCCGCGATCCGGTCATCGATGACCGAGGGGGACGACGACAGCAGGTCGCGGCCTCGAGCGGCCACATCGTCGAGGGAGAGCACCCAGTCCCCGTCGGTCTTTCCGTCGAAAGTCACGACAGCGGTCACCAGCGGGATGTCGGAGCGGACCTCGGTCAGCTTCGCGATCTGGGTGTCGTCCTCGGCGAAGACGACGCGCGACGCAGAGTCGGCGAGAATGAATGCCACGTCCGAGGACATCGAACTGGGGTACACCGTCGTCGTGGCGGCCCCGGCGCACATGATGGCCAGGTCAGCCACGATCCATTCGTACCGTGTCCCGGAGGCGATGGCGACGCGCTGCCCGGGCTCCACCCCGAGGGCCACCAGCCCGGCGGCCACCGCACGCACGCGCTCACCGGTCTGCCCCCAGGTCACCGATGTCCAGCTGTCGCCCTCCGGGTGGCGGTAGGCCGGACGCTCGGGCGTCTGCTCCACCCGCTCGAGGAATAGTCGGGCCACGTTCGGCGCGCGGTTCTCGATCATGGCTGCTGGTTGGGCGTCCACCGTGTTTGTCATGTCTCCTCTTGGGTCGTACCCGAGTCTGCCCGCTCGGCACCCGGCGTGAGGTTCCGCACTGGCCGACCGGTACGCCGAACGGTAGATCAGTCACCCTAGGCAGTGGTAGCCGTGAGCGGCAGGCGACGCGTCGTACCCCTTCGCTACGGTTGCCATCCGTGGGTGTCATCGGCGCGACCGCGAGCGAGATTTCCGAGGAAGTGCGCGCCGGCCGGTGGACGGCCGAGGCCGTTGTCGGCGAGCACCTGGACTTCATCCACTCGAAGGACCGCCACTGGGGTGCCTTCCGGGTGATTCGCGCCGATGCCGCGCTGACCGAGGCGCGGGCTCTGGACGCAGCGCCGGGGATGCGGGACCTGCCGCTGGCTGGTGTCCCGATCGCGATCAAGGACAACGTGGCGGTCTGCGGCGAGGTCACCACTCATGGATCGGCAGCGGTCACATCCTGGACCCCGGCAAGTGCAGATCATCCCGTCGTGGCGCGGCTGCGAGCAGCGGGAGCCATCGTCGTGGGGCTCACGCGCGTACCTGAGTTGTGCCTGTTTGCGTTCACCGACGCCCCGGGCGCGGTGACCCGCAACCCATGGGACCCGGCCCGCACGTCGGGCGGCTCGTCGGGCGGCAGCGCAGCGGCCGTTGCGGCCGGCATGGTGCCGATCGCCCACGGCGCCGACGGACTGGGCTCCCTTCGGATACCGGCGGCCTGCTGCGGCCTGGTCACGCTCAAAGCCGGCCGGGGCACCGTGCCCGCGGGGTTGGGAGTGGGGGACTGGTACGGAATGGCGGAGAACGGCATCCTGGCCACCACGGTTCAGGACTTGGCCCTCGGTCACGGTGTGCTGGCGGGCACACCGACCCCCGACCCGTCCACCGGAGGGGCTGATGAGCTGCGAATCGGGACGTCGGTAGCCAGCCCCCTTGCCGGAACCCGCGCTGATTGCGACAACCGGTCCGGTGTCGACCGGGCGGCGGCAGCCCTCGCGGTGCGCGGCCACCGGGTCTCGCCGGTGCGGGTGCCCTACCCCACTTCTGCGGCGCTCACCGTTGTCCTTCGCTGGTACGCGGTTGCAGCGGCCGACGCGGCCGCCATCGGAGCCGACCTGGACCGGCTGCAGCGCAGGACCCGTCGACACGCGCAACTCGGCCGACTGGTCACTCGGCTGCGACTGGTCAGGCCGGGTCCGGTGAGAGCCTTCCGGCAGCGATTGCGGGTGCTGTTCCGGCATATGGATGTACTGATCACTCCGGTACTCACCGGAACGCCGCTACCCGCCGAGGAGTGGCACCGGCGCGGGTGGGTGGCCAACGTCCTGGCTGCTTCGCGGTTCGCTCCTTACCCGGCGGTCTGGAACCTGGCGGGCTATCCAGCGATGAGCGTTCCGGTGGGAACACGTTCAGATGGTCTTCCGTTGGCAGTACAGATCGTCGGGCCGCCTGGCAGCGAGGCGGGACTGTTGGGAATCGCTGCAACCCTGGAAGCAGAGCTTCCCTGGCAGCGACACGCCGTATCACTGCCCGTGCAGCCCAGTCCGGGCTAGTCGAACAGACGTTCGATATGCTCGTTCGGGCTGGAGAAGCCGTTTGCGGCCGGCGCCGGACACCTAGGCAAGACGACGTGACCAGTACAGCTGGAGGACAAAGGGCTCACATGGACAGACTGGTCGTGCGGGGTGCCCGGGAGCACAACCTCAAGGACGTGCACCTCGACCTGCCTCGGAATGCGATGATCGTGTTCACCGGGCTGTCCGGTTCCGGGAAGTCCAGCCTTGCCTTCGACACGATCTTCGCCGAGGGCCAGCGTCGGTACGTCGAGTCCCTGTCGGCGTATGCGCGGCAGTTTCTGGGCCAGCTTGACAAGCCAGACGTCGATTTCATCGAGGGGCTGTCCCCGGCGGTGTCGATCGACCAGAAATCGACCAATCGCAATCCGCGGTCCACGGTGGGCACCATCACCGAGGTCTATGACTACCTTCGGCTGCTCTACGCCCGGGCCGGCCAGCCGCATTGCCCGATCTGCGGCCGGGTGATCGCCAAGCAGACCCCGCAGCAGATCGTCGACCAGGTGCTGGCCCTGGAGGAGGGCACCCGTTTCCAGGTGCTGGCGCCGGTGATCCGAGAGCGGAAGGGGGAGTACGTCGATTTGTTCTCCGCGCTGCAGAGCCAGGGCTTCGCCCGCGCCCGCATCGACGGAGTGGTCCACGCGCTGACCGACCCGCCCAGACTAAAGAAGCAGGAGAAGCACTCGATCGAGGTGGTCATCGACCGCCTGACGGTCAAGGCGAGTTCCAAGCAGCGCCTTACCGACTCGGTGGAGACCGCCCTCCGGCTGGCCGGTGGCCTGGTGATACTCGACTTCGTCGACCTTCCCGAGGACAATCCGCACCGGGAACGCACCTTCTCCGAACACTTGGCCTGCCTCTACGACGGCCTGTCCTTCGAAGCCCTCGAGCCGCGCTCGTTCTCCTTCAACTCACCGTTCGGCGCCTGCGGGGAATGCACGGGCCTCGGCACGCGCAAGGAGGTCGACGCTGACCTGGTGATCCCGGATCCCGAACGCTCCCTCGGTGAAGGAGCCATTGCCCCGTGGTCGGGATCCCAGACCAACGAGTACTTTTCCCGGTTGCTGGCCGGGCTCGGTGAGCTCGTCGGGTTCTCCATGGACACCGCCTGGCAGGAGCTGCCCGGGCGAGCGCGCAAGGTCATCCTCGAGGGCACCGACGAGCAGGTGCATGTCTCGTACAAGAACCGCTACAACCGAACCAGGTCGTACTACGCGTCCTACGAAGGCGTCATCCCGTTCCTGGAGCGGCGGCACGCCGACACCGACAGCGACTGGGCGCGGGACAAGTACGAGGGCTACATGCGCGACGTGCCGTGCCCGGTCTGTCGCGGCACCCGGCTGAAGCCGGAGATCCTCGCGGTCACTCTGGGGGGTAAGAACATCGCCGAGGTGACGGAGTTGTCGATCGGTGACTGCTCGGTGTTCCTGAACGACTTGGAGCTAGCCGAGCGCGAGCGGATGATCGCCGACCGGGTGCTCAAGGAGGTGCAGGCCCGGCTGTCCTTCTTGGTCGACGTGGGATTGGACTATCTCTCCCTGAGCCGACCGGCCGCGACACTGGCCGGTGGTGAGGCACAACGGATCCGGCTGGCCACCCAGATCGGCTCGGGGCTGGTAGGGGTGCTCTACGTGCTCGACGAGCCTTCCATCGGCCTGCACCAACGGGACAACCGCCGGCTGATCGAGACGCTCGTGCGCCTACGAGACTTGGGCAACACCCTGATCGTCGTCGAGCACGACGAGGACACGATCCGGCGAGCGGACTGGATCGTCGACATCGGCCCGGGTGCCGGCGAGCACGGCGGGCACATCGTGAGCAGTGGCACCCTGGACGACCTGCTCTCGGCGCAGGGCTCGCTGACCGGCGACTACCTGGCCGGAAGGCGCGAGATCGCCGTACCTCGGCACCGACGTCCGCTCACGCCAGGCCGGGAGCTGATCATCAAAGGTGCCCGCGAGCACAACCTACGGGGCATCGACGTCACCTTCCCCCTCGGCGCCCTGGTGGCCGTCACCGGAGTGTCCGGCTCGGGGAAATCGACTCTGGTCAATGACATCCTCTACGCGACGCTGGCCAATCAGATCAACGGTTCTCGCCTGGTCCCGGGCCGGCACCGCCGGGTAACCGGCGTAGAAGAGGTCGACAAGGTCGTCGGTGTGGATCAGTCGCCGATCGGCCGTACACCGCGGTCCAACCCGGCCACCTACACGGGCGTCTTCGACCACATCCGGAAGCTGTTCGCCCAGACCCAGGAGGCGAAGGTTCGCGGTTATCAGCCCGGCCGGTTCTCCTTCAACGTCAAGGGTGGACGCTGCGAGGCTTGCTCGGGCGATGGCACGTTGAAGATCGAGATGAACTTCCTGCCGGACGTCTACGTGCCCTGTGAGGTGTGCAAAGGCGCTCGATACAACCGGGAGACCCTCGAGGTGCACTTCAAGGGCCGCACGATCGCCGAGGTCCTGGACATGCCGATCGAGGAGGGTGCGGACTTCTTCGCCGCGATCCCGCCGATCGCCCGACACCTGCGCACCCTGGTGCAAGTCGGTCTCGGGTACGTCCGGCTGGGTCAGCCGGCCCCCACGCTGTCCGGCGGCGAGGCGCAACGGGTCAAGCTCGCCAGTGAGCTGCAGAAGCGCTCGACCGGTCGTACGGTCTACATCCTCGACGAGCCCACGACTGGCCTGCACTTCGAGGACATCCGCAAGCTGCTCGGCGTCATCAACGGCTTGGTGGACAAGGGCAACTCGGTCATCGTCATCGAACACAACCTGGACGTCGTCAAGTCGGCGGACTGGCTGATAGACATGGGCCCGGAGGGCGGCGGCGGCGGCGGCAAGGTTGTCGTCGAAGGGACACCCGAAGAGGTGGCCGCGCATCCGCGTAGCCATACCGGCCGGTTCCTCAAGCCCATCCTGGAAGCCGGCCGGGCCGGCCGCACCGCAGGGAACGCGGCCGCGCATACCCGCGCATCCAATCGCGCTGCCGCGCCGAAGAAGCGCGCGGACAAGGCGGCGGATCCAGCCAGCCGCAAGGCCGGCTGAGCGGTCCTGGCTCGACCAATCCGACTGGACTCAGCAGGTGACCCCGCTGCCGGGCCGCTCATTGAACGAGATGTGCACGTGGTCGTAGTGGTCGGCCACCTGCCAGAGGATGTATTTGATTCCTAGTGCGTCGGAGTTGTCGTCCGCGTACGCCGCGATGGCATCGCCGGTGGAGGTGTCCACCATGAAGTCCAAGGCCAGCCCCCGCGGATGGTCTGACGACGGGTTCCCCGGGCGGGAGGCCACCCCGCCGACATCGGACTCACTCAGGCCGAAGACCGCGATCAGGTGATAACCCGCCTCCGCGACATGCGGCTTGACGCCCCCGAAGCCTTCCGTGGGGCAGGGATTTCCGGTGAGGGCTGCGGTCCCGTTGGGACCGTCGGCGGACCCGGATGCACTCAGGTCCGGGACCAGAGCCTCGTCCGCGCCCGGCACGCTCGGTGGCGGCACCACCACTGGGTCGACCTCGAGCCGCTCGCTTCGTGAGGCCGTCGCATCCGCTGACCGTTGTGCGGGCTCGGCTGACGTCGCTGCACCTTCGACTGAGCGCCTGTCATCAGCAGACGCAGACAGCGAGACGGGCTGACTGCCGACGAAGATGCCGGCGGCCACCACGGTTGCGACCACTGCTGTGAGCGGGTGTCGATGCACCCGCCGGGTGGGGCGGTGCCGACTGCGGTGTGACAGTTTCGTGAGCGCCGTCAGGCCGCTCAGCGTGAGTACGGGCTCACGTGTGGAGCGATGACGCGCCAAGACTTGTCCTCCGGTGAATCAGGTCTAACAGGTGGGGTGGGCAGACTCCTGGCCGGCTTGCCTGGCGCGACCTGACATATGAACGCCCGTTATCAGTTCGTTAGCTCGCTGGCAGGGTAGCTGGCGATGCTTACCCAGGCAACGGCACCCCCTTCTCGGCGCGTCCCGAGGTCGCCTCCACGACCTACCACCCCGGCGCGGTTGCCAGCCAGTTCGGTCGCGGCTCGCGCTTGGCTTGCGTTTACCTGTGGGACGTCAGCGCGGACATCGTCGTGGTGCCGCGTAGGTGACGGGTGCGGGCGGTTGCAGACAGCGGCACAACTGCCGCCACCCGCCTCAGGCTGAGGTAGTGTCGCGGCCAGAGCAGCGGTACGGAGATCGACATCGGGGGCGTCGCTCCACGAGGCCGGACCGACAGAGATCGAGCAGGGCGGGGCGGCACGTCAATGACCATTCGACGAGGCATGTGGTCGTCGTCGTGATGGCCCGTCTCACGCGCGCACGCCAGGCAGTTCTCGCCGCCATCACCATCGGCCTGGCCGTGCTGATGCTGCTCGGTGCCCCGTATGCGACCGCTGTGCCGGGGGACCCGCCCTCCCCCAGCGAGCCCACCGAGCCGCCGCCCAGTGAGCCGCCGCCGAGTGAGCCGCCACCGAGTGAGCCGCCACCGAGTGAGCCGCCACCCAGTGAGCCGCCACCCAGTGAGCCGCCACCGAGTGAGCCGGCGCCAAGTGAGCCGGCGCCACCAAGTGGGCCGCCCGCCGTACCACCCGCCTTCGACGAGCGGATCGATGCTGCCAGCGAAGGTCAGGAAGCGCTGGCCACGGAGGCGAAGCGACTGAGCCGGCTGGTCTTCGAGACCGAGGACCGGCTGGAGCAGCTCGAAGTAGACGCGAAGGCCGCCGCCGACCTCTACCGACAGGCCGAGGTCGATCTGGCGGCAGCGAATGCGCGTGCCGCGCAGACGCGCCTGGCAGCGGCCAGGGCGGAGCTGCGGCTGCGCATGGCCCAGGACGATCTGGAGAGCTTCGCGCGGGACACTTACGTCAACAGCAACACCCAACTCGTCGGGGCGATGCTCCTGCTGGATGCGGATAGTCCACGTGACCTGATCGAGCGGGCCGGCATGTTGGAGCAGGTCGCGGACAGCCGTACCGAGGTTCTGGATCGAATGCTGGCCGCTCGGGACATCAGCGCCGCCGCCGAACAAGCAGCCGCGGACGCCTTGAGCGCCGTCTCCGCCGCTGAGGCGCAGGCGCGCGGCACGCTGCAGCAGACCAGCGCCGTGCTCCAGGAGCAAGAGACGCTGTTGTCGACCCTGCTGGAGGAGAAAGCAAAGTACGAGGCGGAGTTCTACGCGGCGTTGGTCGCTTTGCTCGGCCCGGCGGGTGCGGCCGCGGCATTCGCCCAGTACGAGCAGGATGTTGCCGCCCAGTACGGGGCTGAGGCTGCGGCCCGCGCCGCGGCCTATGCCGGAGGCCCTGTCCTGTCCGGCAACTGGGCGCTACCGCTGGCCGGAAGGATGACGAGCTGTTTCTGCCAGCGCTGGGGGACGATGCATTGGGGCATCGACATCGCGGCGCCGATGTACACGCCGATGTACTCGGCCGGCGACGGCGTGGTGGTGGACGCCGGCCCGGCAACCGGATTCGGTCAGGCGGTCTACATCCAGCACGACAACGGCGATGTCACGGTGTACGGCCATATGGAAGTTATCGAGGTCGTCACCGGGCAACGGGTGGCCGCTGGTCAGGAGATCGCGCTGGTCGGTTCGCAGGGCTTCTCCACCGGTCCGCACCTGCACTTCGAGGTGTACGTGGGCGGCCTCGACGGCTTCCGCGTCGACCCAGTCGGGTGGCTGGCTGACCGAGGGATCTACGTCTAGTTCGCTCCGGTGTGCTCACACCAGAGCGCGGAGAATGACCGTGACCACGACTCCGGCGACGATGCAGACGATCTGACTCCGGTGCAGCAACCAAAGCACACCGATTACTCCCAGCCCCGGCAACAGCGTCCAGTCGAACTCGCGCCAGCCCGCACCGAACACCTGAACGGTCAGCAGCCCGGCGAGCAGGGCGGGCGCGAGCGAGTGGACCACCAGCGCCAGCCGGGGCGGCAACGGCCGATCTCCCAGTAGTGCCGGCCCGACTGCCTTGATCGTGAAGTTGATCACTGCCAGTGCGCCGATCGCAAGCCACACGCTCATTTCGGTGCCGCGTCGTCAGATCTCGCCTGATCACGTCGTCCGCGGCCGATCAGGACGATCAGGGCGGCCAAGGAGGACAGCAGCACGGCCACACCGGTGGGCGCGACGAGAAGTAGGCCGGCGGTCAACCCGATCGCTGTCCCCGCGATCCACGGCGCCCGCGGAGTTGACCGGAACGAATCCAGCAGTAGAACGAGGAAGAACCCGGGAAAGACCAGATCGAGGCCCAATGACTCGACCAGATCCGGTGGGGGAGCAGCGACTACGCCGATGACTGTACCGAGCACCCAGGCCGGCCACTGGACCGCGCTGGCTCCGAACATCGTCAGCTGGTCATACCGGCCATCACCCCGATGAGCCGCCGCCCAGGAACCGTCGACGATCGTCTGCGCCGCCAGCGCCCGCTTCCACGCGGGTCCCTCGAGGCTTGCGGCGACGGAAACGCCCATCGGCAGGAATCGCAGGTTGATCAATGTTGCGGCGCCCAGCGACAGCGGCACACCGCTGCCGGCGGTCAGCGTGGTCAACAGGGCGAACTGTCCGCCTGCGGAGAACACGAGCGCCGAGCACAGGATCGTCGCCAGCGGAGGCCAGCCCAGGGTGGTCGCCAAGGCTCCGAAGCTGACCGCCACCGGAAGAACGGCAAGCCCCAGTCCGATGCCTACTCGCAGACCCGGACGCCAGCCGTACTCGGGCGCGGATCCTAGTCTGCTCACCGGAACGCTCTTCTCGTACGCACGATGTGATGTTGCCTTCCCCGAGGATCCGGTCAGCACGCCGGGGCGACGCACCTCGGTCGTACGCTGATGACGTGCCTGATCCGTCGACGTACCGCCCGGCGGTCGGCAGTATCCCTGAATCGCCCGGGGTCTATCGATTCCGCGACTCTCACGGCCGGGTCATCTACGTGGGCAAGGCCAAGAGCCTGCGCAGCAGGCTCAACTCCTACTTCGCCGATCTCGCCGGCGCCCACCCGCGCACCAGACAGATGGTCACGACCGCGGCTTCCGTGGACTGGACCGTGGTGCGCACCGAAGTCGAGGCCCTGCAGCTCGAATACAACTGGATCAAGGAGTTCGACCCGAGATTCAACGTCCGCTACCGCGACGACAAGAGCTACCCGAGCCTTGCGGTCACCCTTTACGAGGACTATCCGCGACTGCAGGTCATGCGCGGCCCGAAACGCAGGGGCGTCAGATACTTCGGGCCCTACTCCCATGCCTGGGCAATCCGGGAGACCCTCGACCTCCTGTTGCGGGTCTTCCCGGCACGAACCTGCTCGGCGGGGGTGTTCAAACGCGCCGGACAGATCGGCCGACCGTGTCTGCTCGGCTACATCGGTAAGTGCTCCGCCCCGTGCGTGGGTCGGGTCACCGCCGAGGAACACCGCCAGATCGTGGACGACTTCTGCGACTTCATGGCCGGGCGTACCGATACCCTGATCCGCCGTCTCGAGCACCAGATGACTTCCGCGGCGGCGGAGCAGGAGTACGAACGGGCTGCACGCCTGCGGGACGACATCGGCGCTCTGCGGCGGGCGATGGAGAAGCAGGCCGTCGTGCTCGGCGATGGCACCGACGCCGACGTGGTGGCCTTCGCCCAGGACGACCTCGAGGCCTCGGTCCAGGTCTTCCACGTCCGCGGTGGCCGGGTCCGGGGTCAGCGCGGCTGGATCGTGGACAAGGTGGAGGACGTCAGCACCGCAGAGCTGGTCGCACAGTTCCTGCTGCAGGTCTACGGCGGGGACGCGGCGGAGACTGCTGACCAGTACGGAACCAGCAGCCGGGATGCGGTGCCACGCGAAATCCTCGTCCCGGACCTACCCGAGGACGTCGATGCGCACATCCGCTGGTTGACCGACCTGCGGGGTGGGCCGGTGGGGATCCGGGTACCGCAACGGGGCGACAAGCGGGCGCTGATGGAAACGGTGCGGCGCAACGCCGGAGAGGCATTCGCACGGCACCGGGTGAAACGGGCCAGCGACCTGACGGCACGATCACTGGCCCTCGGCGAGATCCAGGAGTCCCTCGACCTGTCAGAGGCACCGCTGCGGATCGAGTGCATCGACGTCTCGCATGTGCAGGGCACGAACGTCGTAGGGAGCCTGGTCGTCTTCGAGGACGGCGTGCCCAAGCGCTCGGACTACCGCCGGTTCGTGATCAGCGCTGAGGGCGGCCGGGACGACATCCTGTCCGTGGCCGAGGTTGTCCGTCGGCGCTTCGCGCGTTATCTGAAGGAAGAGGCGGAGTCGGGCAGCGGGATGGGCGACGAAGCAGCCTCGACGCCGGATGGCGCGATCGGGGTCCGCAAGAAGTTCGCCTACCCACCCAACCTCCTCGTGGTGGACGGTGGAGCGCCTCAGGTTCAGGCGGCGCAGGCAGTCCTGGACGATCTGGGCATCGAGGACATCGCGGTCATCGGACTGGCCAAGCGGATGGAGGAGATCTGGGTTCCCGGTCAGGCTGACCCGGTGATCCTTGCCCGGACGAGCGAGGCCCTCTATCTCCTTCAGCGAATCCGGGATGAGGCGCACCGCTTCGCGATCACCCACCATCGACAGCGCCGCTCCAAGAGCATGCTCGCCTCGCTGCTGGACGACGTCCCAGGTCTGGGCGAGGTACGTCGCAAGGCACTGCTGGCGAAGTTCGGCTCGCTGCGGGCGCTGCGGGCGGCCGATGTTGACCAGGTGGCCGAAGTACCC
>JALZDV010000383.1 GCA_030862345.1 Actinomycetota bacterium
GCATCACCGGTGGCCGGGGCGCACGGACAGGGGTTGGCTGCCAGGATCAGTTGGCACCGGCACGGATAGGTCGACACGCCGGCTGCGCGATGCAGCGACACCACGCCGTTCTCCAGGGGTTGGCGCAGCGAATCGAGCAGACCGCGGCCGAACTCCGGTGCCTCGTCGAGGAAGAGAACCCCGCGGTGGGCACGGGAGATCGCGCCGGGCCGAGCCATCGGCGACCCACCGCCCACCAGTGCAGGCATGGTCGCTGAGTGGTGGGGACTCTCGAACGGAGCCCGGCGGATCAGGGGTGAACCGCGGGGCAGATCGCCGGACAGCGAGTGGACAGCCGTCACCTCGAGGGCCTCGTCATCGGTGAGCGGTGGGAGGATCCCCGGTAGCCGCTCGGCAAGCATGGTCTTTCCCGCACCTGGCGGGCCGGTGAGCAGGAGGTGGTGTCCGCCGGCAGCGGCGATCTCCAGGGCGAGCCGCCCGGCCGCCTGGCCGACAACGTCGACGAGATCCGGAACCGCGGGCGGCGGCGGTTGCGCCACAGGTGCCGGGCGCCGTCCTGCCTGGTCGCCGCGCAGGAATGCGACGACCTCATCCAACGTCGTGCCGACCCAGACATCGGCGTCCCCGACCAACT
Source organism: Actinomycetota bacterium (assembly GCA_030862345.1). GTDB lineage: Bacteria > Actinomycetota > Actinomycetes > Mycobacteriales > Geodermatophilaceae > JACCQS01. Next base: position 635 of record JALZDV010000383.1, read on the forward strand.
GGGCCTCCGAGCCGTTGTCCGCTGCAACGACTACCTGCTGATGTCCACGCTTGACGGCGGCCATGACTGCTGGCAACACGCCACGGATTGCCCGGACCCTGCCGTCCAAGCCGAGTTCACCGAGGAAGAGGAACTTCTCGGCGGCACCTGCGGGTAGTTGCTCGCTCGCCGCCAGCACGCCGACGGCCAAGGCAAGGTCGTACCCGCTCCCGTGCTTGGGCAGCGTCGCCGGGGACAGCCCGATCGTGATCTTGCGATTCGGCCAGTCCAGACCGCTGTTGATGACCGCGGCCCGCACCCGATCTCGTGACTCCCGGATCGCAGTGTCGGCGAGACCCACGATGGCCATGCCAGGCAGCCCGGACGACAGGTCGACCTCCACCTCCACCACGCCCCCGGACAGGCCCACGAGCCCGACCGACCAGGTCCGCGCGAGCGACATCTACAGCGCCGCCCGAAGGTGGCGCACCGTCGCCGGTGTCCCCGGACCAGCGAGCACGGCGACCACGTCGAATCGGACCTCGCGGGCATGCTCGTCGTGCTCGGTCAGCCACTGACCGGCCAGTTGACGGAGCTTGCGGGCCTTTCGCCAGGTGACCGCTTCAGCCGGATCGCCGAAAGCGGTGCTGCGCCGGGTCTTCACCTCGCAGAACACCAAGATGTTCCCCTCGCGGGCCACGATGTCCAGCTCTCCGATCGGGCAACGCCAATTGCGATCCAAGACCTTGAGACCGGCCTCGATCAGGTGCGCCGCAGCCAGATCCTCGCCGTGCGCGCCGAGCGCGTCCTTGGGATGCACTTCCCAAGGCTGACCGCCACCCTTGGGTCGTGACCGCACTCAGCCCAGATTGTGGACAGCGAGGGCCCGGGCTGTGGACATAGACCGGACCGGCCAGCGGCCGGAGACAACTACAACTACAAGGCGGGCTCGTCGGGCAGTTGTAGATCGGGCTTGTCGAGTTCCTCGACGTTGACGTCCTTGAAGGTGACCACGCGGACGTTCTTGACGAACCGTGCCGGGCGGTACATGTCCCAGACCCAGGCATCCGACATGTGGATCTCGAAGAACACCTCGCCGTCGGCATTGCGCACCTGTAGATCCACGGAGTTGGCCAGATAGAACCGCCGCTCGGTCTCCACGACGTAGGTGAACTGGCGGACGATGTCCTTGTACTCGCGATAGAGCTGCAACTCCATCTCGGTCTCGTACTTCTCGAGATCCTCAGAACTCATTCCAGTCACCTCCCTCGGGCTCCTCGCTCGTGTCGACGGCGTACCTGGTCAATGCGTCCACCATGTCACGGCCGGACCCGGCCCGTAAGCGACTGGCAACGGTGATGAAGCCCCGCCGGTGCTCGGGACAGGGTCCACGCAGATCGAGGGCGTCGGTGTGTCCCTGAGTGATGTAACCCTTGTGCGTCGCGAAGTCGTAGTCCGGGTAGACCTGATCCAAGTCGACCATCAGCCGGTCCCTGGTCACCTTGGCCAGCACCGAGGCCGCTGCGACGCAGGCGGCCGTGCGGTCGCCCTTCCACACGGCAAGCGCCGGTACACCCAGTCCGGCGATCGGAAAGCCGTCGATCAGCGCATAGTCCGGAACGACTTGAAGCCTGGCGAACGCGCGGCGCAGCCCCTCGACATTGGCCTTGTGCAGACCGCGCGCGTCTACCTCACCGGGCGGAATGATGACCACCGACCAGGCACGCGCCCGCCGTACGACCTGGGCGTAGACCCGTTCGCGCGCGGCGGCCGTCAACAGCTTCGAGTCGGCTAGCTCCGGAATCCGTCCACGCATCCCGGCGGGCAGGATGCACGCGGCCGTGACCAGTGGTCCGGCACATGCCCCGCGCCCAGCTTCGTCGGCGCCGGCGACGCCGGAGAACCCCCGCCGGTGCAACGCCTCTTCCATGGCCCACAAACCAGCCTCGGCGTTCACGATGGCTCGTCGGGGCCGGGCGATGAGGCCGGTCGTAGGGGTCACAATCCGCCGGGCGGGTGTCGGCCGCGCAGACCCACGCCCCGTCGTCGTACGGCGAAGGGCGCCACGATGCCCAGTCCAAGTGCCAGCGGCCCGCCGGTCAGCGCATACCCAGCCGGGCCGAGTGCTCCCGCCGCCAGCCCCTGGATGTCGGGATCATCGAGCATCGAGAAGCGGCTGAACGGCCAGACGATGACGGCCGCCTTGCCGATGACGTCGTCCACCGCGATCGTGCCGCTGTACCTGTCCGTGCGGTGCGAGCGGGAATCGGCCGATCCGGCGCGGTTGTCGCCCATCACCCACAACCGGCCCTCGGGCACGGTGATCGGCTCGAACGAGCGGGACTCGAGCGGGTTGTCGCTGACGACGTAGGGCTCGTCCACCGCAACCCCGTCCACCACGACCCGGCCCTCGGCGTCGCAGCACTCGACGGTCTGACCACCCACCGCCACCACGCGCTTGACGTAGTCCTTCTCACTGGGCGGGCCAACCCCGATCGCGCGGCCCAACGTCGCCATCACCGACGAGACCCAGTTCGCCGGCTCCGCGACCTGCACCTCGGGGGCCCAGGTGTCGGGACCTTCGAAGACGACGATGTCCCCCGGTTCCGGATCGCCGAAATAGTAGACGATCTTGTTCACCAGGACGCGGTCACCGGAGCAGCCGGTGCACCCGTGCAGGGTCGGCTCCATCGACCCCGACGGGATGAAGAAGGCTTGGAACAGGAACGTCTTGATCAGTACGGCCAGCCCGAAGGCGACGATCAGCAGAACCGGCAGCTCCTTGAGCAGTGAGCCCTTCTTCTTGGGCCTGGCCGGTTTACTCCTGCGGCCCCATCTGCTGGTCCGCGGGGTCTGAGCTGCGAGATCGTCCTGGCCGCTGGTGGCCGGCGCATGGCTGCCGTCACCGTGACCGGCGGAAAGCCCGGGTCGATCTTCGCTGTCGGCGTCCTCGGCGCGGTGGGCGGCATGCGATGGGGTGCTCATGTCGGGCTCAGCCTACGTCGATGAGCGAATCGTTGACATCGATGGCGAAGCGCTAGCGCGTCGCGATGTCGCGCTTCTCCTTGATCTTGGCGGCCTTTCCACGCAGATCACGCAGGTAGTAGAGCTTCGCGCGCCGAACATCACCCCGGGTGACCACCTCGATCCTTTCGACTATTGGAGTGTGCACCGGAAATGTCCGCTCCACGCCCACGCCGAAACTGATCTTGCGCACCGTGAAGGTCTCCCGGATCCCGCCGCCCTGGCGGCGCAGTACCACGCCCTGGAACACCTGGATCCGCGACCGGTTGCCCTCCACGACCCGGACATGGACCTTTACCGAATCGCCGGGCCGGAAGTCCGGGATGTCATCGCGCAGGGACTCGGCGTCGAGTGCATCCAGGGTGTTCATGGCGTGTCCTTCTCGGGAATTCTCAGGTCGGGCGTCGGGTCGATCCTCGGGCAGCAACGCAGACATGTCGGCGTACCCGGAGACCGTCATCGGCCGGCATCAAGCGATGCGGTTGCCGGCCAGCAGCTCTCAATGGTGCCACATCGACGCTGTCGCCCCCACTTGGGCTACTTTGCATCAGCTGGGGCGCCCAGCACCCCGTGATGTGCATGAGGCGAGGTGACCGGTAACGGTCCGGTGGAGCCGCCGACGTGGGTCAGCTGCCTTTTGCATTCTGCACGTCGACGAACACGGGCGGTCCTGCCCATGGCCGGGCAAGAACGTGCGGCAGCAGCCGAGCTAGATGGCGCGGTGCAAACGTCTCGCTACTAGCCTCGATCTCGTCAAGGCTCCACCAGCGGTACGGCTGGTCCTCGAAGTGCTCCAGCTCGGCCTGCGCGACGTGCAGTCCGATCTCCTCGGCCAGCTCACGTACTGCGGCAGTCCGCAAGGACTCGCCAGGTTCCACACCGCCTCCCGGGGTGTACCACCAGACGACGTCCCCCGGAGCAGTGTCCGGCTCCACGATCCGCGCGCCGAAGAGCAGTACTCGACGGTCGCGCCCTAGAACCAGCACCCGACTCACCGTCCGCACAGCCGTACCGCCCGGATCGGATTGGGGCCGATCGAACGCCAGCCGATCAGGGGAAGACGGGTACGAACTCAGCGTTGCGGGGTGCCGCGAGTTGGTTCGGAGGTGCCGGTCACGACGGGCTGTCGGCTTGGGGCAATAAATCGGGTCGTCGGGCGGATGTACGGGCCAAGGACTGCTCGCGTCGCCATTTCGCGATGGCCGCGTGATCCCCGGAGAGCAGGATCTCAGGTACGTCGTGACCGCGCCATCGTGCCGGCCGGGTGTAGCTGGGACCTTCGAGCAGCCCCGTCGAGTAGGAGTCGTCGGCGGCAGATCCGGAATTGCCGAGAACCCCGGGGATCAGCCGGACAAAGGCTTCCACGATGACCAGAACGGCGACTTCTCCCCCGGCCAGCACGTAGTCGCCGACTGACACCTCATCGACGGGCCCGCGTTCGGCAGCCCAGTCGATCATCCGCTGGTCGATACCCTCATACCGCCCGCAGGCGAACACGAGGTGGGGCTCCAGGGCGTACGAGACGGCCATCACCTGGGTGAACGGTGCGCCGGCCGGGGTGGGTACGACCAGCCGCGTGCCCGATGGCCGTACGGCCTCCAATGCCCGTGCCCAGGGTTCGGGCCGCATGATCATTCCCGGCCCGCCGCCATAGGGGGGATCGTCCACGCTTCGATGCACGTCGTCGGTCCAGGCCCGCAGAT